>CAZIRG010000096.1:0-6375 GCA_964541505.1 uncultured Syntrophomonadaceae bacterium
TTAGAGGTTAGAGGTTAGAGGTATTATTTGGAAGTTAGAAGTTAGACGAGGGTTGGGAACGAGGAGAGAACAGATGCTAAGGGTTACTTTTCCAACTTCTAACATCCCACTTCCAACCTCCAAAATTAGAGGAGCGATTTTTATGCGGACATATAATAGTGAGTTCTTGATTATAGGTGGTGGGGTGGCTGGGCTTTTTGCTGCTATTAAAGCTGCTCGCTATGGTTCTGTAAACTTGTTGGTCAAGGAGGGTTTGCTGGAAAATAACACTCGCTATGCTCAGGGAGGAGTGGCTGCAGCCTTGGGGGCAGATGATTCTATAGAGATTCATGTAGAAGATACTCTTAAAGCCGGGGCAGGTCTCTGCAGAGAGGAAGCGGTGCAGATTCTGGCAAAGGAAGGTGCACAGGTTATGGAGGATATCATATCCCTGGGTATGAAGTTTGATGCGCAGAGAGAAGGTAAGCTCAATCTGACTAGAGAAGGTGCACATACTAGGAATAGAGTTCTTCATGCTGGTGGTGATGCTACTGGGTTAAAACTTTTACAATTTCTTTTGCGGCAGGCAGAGGAAAATTCAGCTATATCTTTCTTTGAAAATACTTTTGCTGTGGACATCTTAACAGAAGACGAGTATTGCAGGGGAGTAGTGGCTTTAAGGGGACAGGAGAAGTGTTTTTTCTTGGCGCCTGTTACTATTTTGGCTACAGGAGGAGCCGGGCAGGTTTTCAGCTTGACGACAAATCCACCTTTGTCTACTGGAGATGGGATAGCTATGGCTTATAGAGCAGGAGCTTTCGTTGGTGATATGGAATTTTACCAGTTTCATCCTACAGTTTTTATTGGGTTTCGCAGCAAGAAACCTTTTCTTATTTCGGAGGCTGTGCGTGGAGAAGGCGGAAGACTGCTAAATAGCCAAGGAGATTTTTTCATGTCTCGTTATCATTCACAGGCTGATTTAGGTCCCCGGGATGTAGTAGCCCGGGCTTTATTAACAGAAAAGAAAAAGACGGGGAAATCCGTTTGTCTGGACTTATCTCACTTAGCTAGTGAGTTTATTAAAAAACGTTTCCCCACTATTTATGCTACCTGTTTGGAGGAAGGGTTAGATATTACCCAAGAATCTATTCCGGTGATACCAGCGGCTCACTACTTTATGGGAGGAGTAATGACCGGATTGCATGGTGAGACGAATATTTCTGGTCTTTATTGCTGTGGAGAGGTGGCTTGTTCCGGAGTGCATGGGGCTAACCGTTTAGCTAGTAATTCTTTGTTGGAGGGGTTGGTATTTGCGACTCGAGCAGTGAAGAAAAGCGTCTGGGAACGAAGAAACAAAAAGTTTGCCAACATCTCTCGGATCTCTTATCCCGTCCACCTTCCCCCCATCCCATCTCCAACTTCTCACTTTACATCTCCAACACGTTTGCTATCTCGCATACAGCATCTTATGTTTGAGCGAGTGGGTATAAATCGTTCAGAAGAGGGGTTGACTAGTGCTCTGTTGGAACTGGAGACTATGGGTGAATATATAAATAACAGCGCAGAGGGTGCGGATAGGAGTTCGTTGGAGCTGCGGAATTTGTTGTTGCTAGCTACCCTTATGACTAAGGCTGCAATTGCAAGGAAGGAGAGCCGGGGTAGTCATTTTCGCTTGGATTATCCTACAAGTAAGCCTTCTTGGTCTCAAAGGCATTTGCTTTATTCTCTTCCCCGGGAAAGGAGAGTTTCTTTTGGATAAAAGTAATTTATATTTAAAGAAGATTATTGATTTGGCTTTGGAAGAAGATATAGGTATGGGAGACTTAACTACAGAGGCAATTTTTTTGCAAGAAAAAAAAGGCAAAGGAGTAATTGTTGCCCGGGAGGAAGGTGTTATTGCCGGCTTGCCGGTAGCAGAAGCCGTTTTTTTAACTTTGAATTCACGTTTGTTATTTAATCCCCAAGTGCAGGAGGGAGAGACAGTAACTCCGGGACAGGAAATCGCTCATCTACAGGGAGAGCTATCCTTTATCTTAAAAGGAGAAAGGACGGCTTTAAATTTTTTGCAGCGACTTTCGGGTATAGCTACTGTTACACGGCAGTTGCTATACTTGATTGTTGATTTGCCGGTAATGTTGGTAGATACACGCAAGACTACCCCCGGCCATAGAGTATTGGAGAAATATGCCGTGCAAGTAGGCGGTGGTCACAATCACCGACTGGGGCTTTTTGATGCTTTTCTGATTAAAGAGAATCATATTAGGGTAGCGGGGAGCATTAAAGAGGCTTTACGGAGAGTCAAAAAATGCCGACCTGTGACCTCTAAAATAGAGGTTGAAGTCAGAAACTTGTCAGAATTTGAGGAAGCTTTGCAGGAAGGTGCAGATATTATTATGCTAGACAACATGTCCTTGCAGGAGATGAAAAAGGCTGTGCAAATAAATATCAATCAGGCACTTCTAGAAGCTTCTGGGGGTATAACAGCAGAGAATCTGCGTGCTGTGGCAGAAACAGGTGTGGATATGATTTCTGTGGGGGCATTGACGCATCACATAAAAGCTATGGATTTAAGTCTTTTGTTGGTATGATTTTTGCTGTTGACTTAAATACTATTTTTTGTTAAATTAGAGATATACACCTACAGGGTATATTTAGTGAGAAGGAGGTAAGCTCTATTAAAAATACTACATATGATATTGTTGTTATCGGTGGTGGTCCGGCTGGTCATACTGCGGCTCAATATGCTGCCCGGGCGGAAAAAAAAGTTCTCCTTTTGGAGAAAATGTTTTCTGGTGGACAGATAGCTACTACGGATATTTTGGATAACTATCCGGGATTTCCGGAGAGTATTAGTGGTCTTGACTTCGGTCAGGCGTTAGAGAAGCAATCTCGCAAGTTTGGAGTAGAGATTTTTTTTGAGCAAGTTGCTGAACTGGCTTTAAAACAGGATGGAACATTTTTGACCAGGACAGCGAAAGAGACTTATTCCACCAGAGTGGTTATATTAGCGTCAGGTGTCAATCCTCGCATGTTAGGTGTTCCAGGCGAAAAAGAGTTCATAGGTCGAGGAGTTTCTTATTGTGCTACCTGTGATGGTGCTTTTTTTCAAGATAGTGATTTGCTGGTGGTAGGAGGCGGAGATGCGGCGATAGAAGAAGCTATTTATTTAACGCGCTTTGCTCGCAAGGTGATGATCGTTCATCGGCGAGACGAGTTGCGAGCAGTGAAATTTTTGCAGGAGAAAGCCGTTAGTCACGAAAAAATAGATTTTTTCTTTAGCCACATCCTAAAAGAGATAAAGGGACATAATAATGTAGAGATTGCTATCTTAGAGGATTTGGTTACTAAAGAGGAAAAGCAGATCAAAGTTGATGGTGTGTTTTTTTATGTAGGACATGATCCCAACACTTCTTTCTTAAAAGATATTTCTCTGTCTTTAACACCAGGAGGTTTTATCAAAACCAGTGAAAAAATGGAGACAGGAGTACCAGGGTTGTATGCTGCCGGAGATTTACGTGTCAAGCCTTTACGGCAAGTAATAACGGCTGCTTCTGATGGGGCTATTGCTGCTATGGCAGCCGTGAATTTTTTGGAGGAGTTGTAATAATATGAGTAAAAATGTTATGGAAGTAAAAGATGACAATTTCAAACAGGAAGTTTTGGAAGAGGAAAAACCTGTCCTGGTGGATTTTTGGGCTGCCTGGTGTGGTCCTTGTCGCATGTTGGGTCCTATTCTGGAAGAATTGGCCGACGAATTGGTAGGACAACTGAAGGTTACCAAGGTTAATGTAGATGAAAACAGAGACACTGCTGCTCAGTATGGTGTAATGAGCATTCCTACTATGATTGTTTTTAAGGGCGGAAAAGATGTTCTTACATTAGTAGGTTTACAATCAAAAGAGCAGCTCATGGAAAAAGTAAAGCCATACTTGTTTAGAGATTAGAAGTTAGAAGTTGGAAGTTGGACGGGGGAAGGACGAGGGACGAGAGGTTAGAGGTATTAATTAGAGGTTAGAAGTTAGAGATTGGACGAGGGAAAGAACGAGGGACGAGAGATATTATTTAGAGGTTAGATTTACAGCTTTCCAACCTCCAACATCCCACCTCCAACCTCCAAAATGGGAGGAGGTCGCTGTGAGGGGCTTGCTCCCTTTTTTGATCATAAATTAGTTGTAACTATTCAACTACAACCATTTTCCAGTTAAAAACCGGTGAACAATGGATCATAAAGGATCATAAACTAGTTGCCAGTTGCCAGTTAATTATTGTATAGTATAGCAAATTGTAACCTCGTAATCACTGTAAACTGTAAAGCGGTATTCAATCTCTAATTATTACGTTAGTGCTTGAATAGTTACAATTAGTTTTAGATTAATTATTATTTTATGATTGACAGTTATTTTATGATTGACAGTTATTTTATGATTGACAGTTACTGCTTTTTAGCTTTAAAATATATATCATACCACGAACAGATTATGTTAAGATAAAGGGGGTAGCTGAAATGTGTTATACTCCTAAAGAAGAATTGGAAGTGCGGTGTGATCGTTTGCAAACATGCTTGCAGGAAAGTGGTATTGACGGCGCTTTGCTCTGCGAAAACATGGATCTGTTCTATTTTAGTGGCAGTATGCAGAGAGGATTTCTCTATATCCCGGCAACAGGTGAACCGATTTATATGGTGCAACGCAGTTTTCCTCGGGGCAAAGAGGAATCAGCTTTGAAAAATATTATCCCAATCAAAAGCAGTAGGGAGCTGCCCTCAGTGTTAAAAAAATATGGTTTTAATCCGGCTCGGATTGGTTTGGAACTGGATGTGTTGCCGGTAACCTTATTTAAACGTTTGCAGAAAAATTTCCCTGAGGTGGAGATGCTAGATGTTTCTTTTCAGATTCGTAAAGTCAGGATGGTAAAAACTCTTTATGAGATAAATCTTTTTCGTGAGATGGCTGTCATCACAGATAAGATGTATAGCAAGATTCCTTCTTTTCTGGCGGAAGGGATGACCGAGATAGAATTGGCTAGTCGATTGGAAGCTTTTTTACGTAATCAGGGTCACCAGGGACTTGGGCGGATGCGAGGATTTAATCAGGAAATGTTTTTTGGTCATCTTTTTAGCGGCAGTAACGCTGCTAAGCTAACTTTTCTGGAAAGTCCTACCGGTGGAGCAGGGCTATCTCCTGCAAATCCTCAAAGTGCCGGCTGTAAAGCAATACAGTTAGGAGAACCCATCATGGTGGATTATGGTGGTGCTAAAAATGGTTATGTTATAGATATGGCACGTTGTTTTGCTATCGGGAATTTGCCGACAAAGTTTCAAGAGTCTCACCAAGTAGCTCTTGATGTCCAGGAAATAGTTATGCAGAAAGCCTCTCCCGGAGAAAATTGTGCTGAACTTTATGATCTAGCTTTAAAGGAAGTAAAAAAATCTGGGCTTGCTCGAAATTTTATGGGGTATGGTGATGAACAGGTGAAGTTTATTGGACATGGGTTAGGATTGGAGTATGATGAATTTCCTTATATTGCAAAAGGGTCTAACTTTATTCTGGAAGTTGGTATGGTCATAGCTTTAGAGCCTAAATTTCTTTTTCCGGGGGAAGGAGCGGTAGGAGTTGAAAACACTTGGCTTATTACTTCTCAGGGGGCAGAGAAACTAACTTTAACCCCCGATGCTTTAGTGATTGTTTAGAGGTTAGAGGTTGGACGGGGGCTAGGAACGAGGAAAGAACAGATACTAAGGGTTACTTTTCCAAGCTCCAACATCCCACTTCTAACCTCCAAAATTAAGGAGGCGTAGTATTGTGCTTTGTCAGAAGTGTCAAAAAAGGACGGCCACGATTCATATAACCAAAATTGTTAATAATAAAAAAGCCGAAAAACATTTATGTGAGGTTTGCGCTCATGAATCTGAAGAGATGGATTTTAATCTTGAACCAGCGTTTTCTTTTCACCAGTTATTAGCAGGTTTACTGGGGGCAGAAGGGATTTTCCCTCCAGCAGGTGATACGGATACTGCAACTCCCGGAAAAGAGATGAAATGTAAAAACTGCCATTTGACTTATTCTCAATTTAAGCAAACAGGTCGTGTGGGATGTAGCCAATGTTATGAAACCTTTGATGCTCCTCTTAAACCTTTTTTAAGAAGAATTCAAGGTAGTTGCATCCATAATGGCAAGGTGCCTGTCCGTACGGGTGGAGCACTGCGCCTTAAAAAGAAGAGGCAAAGTCTGCGGGAAGAGCTACAAAGAAAAATTTCCGCAGAGGAATTTGAAGAAGCTGCCCGGATACGAGATGAACTTCGCCAGATGGCAGAGGAATTCATGGAGCAGAAAGAGCAGGGAGAGCAGAAAGAGCAGGGAGAGCAGAAAGAGCAGGGAGAGCAGAAAGAGCAGGGAG
>CAZIRG010000097.1:0-6321 GCA_964541505.1 uncultured Syntrophomonadaceae bacterium
CATGAAGAGCCTTATTCTCAAAGTCAAGATGATGACCTTCCTGTCCGGTATGAGTCGCCGAAACAAGGTGAATAAGGCCTCGCTCTACATACTCAATAGCTGTCCTTAAATCGCCTAGGGTTTCCGGCTTTAAACCCATAACTGTTCTGATTATCGGTGCTTCTACATCTACCTGCTGCCCTAGGTCAATCTTGTAATCTTCTCCATATTTATTGATAAGGTAATCTATCAAGTGGCGCCCGTGCGCTCCGTGAGCAGAGAGACCCATACAGCACTGCATCAATACCCACCTAGCCTGATGGGTAGCGATATCAATACCGCAGGCACCTTTTTTCCCTGCTGTCAGGTCACATTTACCATAGGTGCAATTACAGCACAGATCACAAAAGGGTGCATAGAAAGGCTCGTAGGTTTTGAGTAATCGCATGCTCCAATTTCTCAAGTCAGTAACACTCGGTAGCGGCGTCGGACCAACTTTCTCCCAATCGTCTTCAGCCCTGATAGTCTTTAAAACTTCTTCCATATTTTTGGACATATTCCATCCTCCTTTTAAAAAATCTGAATACTAAAATTACTACATCTGGTTAAAAAAATCACATTCCCTCCTAGAGTCACCTCCTTTTTTTTCTCAAACTTCCTTCAGCATTTTTTGCACTAATCTATAGGCAAGAGGACTTCTTAGCACAATCATGTTTGCCCCGGCCATAGCCAGCGAAACAGCTGTTATTCCTTCCCATAAAGTGCCCTGCTCTTTATCCTCTTTGGTCTCCTTTGTTTTTTGGCACTCCGTGCCAATATTAGCAATAATTGGCATCTGCATCATTTTATCGTTGTGTGCCAAAGCAGCCAGCTTGATACGCTCCATTATTGAGTAGGTATATTCCATACCGTACCCCAGTGAAGAGGACAACGGATCAATCATAATCTTGTCAGAAGGGAAGTCCTCTCTGCTAAGCATGGTATTTAACTGTTTGGCAGCATTGATATCCAAAGGTGTTTGGGCAACAACTCCATGCCCATACTTCAAGCAGGCTGCAGCTATTTCCTTATAATTTTCTTTTTTTACTGGTCCCAAAAACAGTTCACTTCCCGCACAGACCTCAGCCAGCTTGGACAAAACTTCTTTATCCATTTCGACATTTCCCGTACCGTTAACAATAACCGGCACAGAAACAGCTTTAATAATTTCGGCTGCTGCTGCTACCATATCATCTGTCGAAATCTCTTTCCCTTCAGCATCATTGGTAGCCAGTTGAAGAGAAATTACCTCCACACCCAAATCTGCAACATATTTATTAGCCCAAGCTGCCGAATCATCCATTACTCCTTGAAATCCCTCAAAGATATCACGTTCCCAATCCAACGGCTTCACGGTAGAAATCTCCAATGCCAAAGCTGGCAAGTTAGGCATCTCCCCCTCAAACGAGTGGAAGGGAAGAACATTTTCCCCTCCAATTTTCACTTTTCCCAAGCTCATCTCTTGAATCTTGCCAGAATACGATTCCACTGCCGGTTGATACTCCATACACCATATCTCCTTCCTCTTATAACAGTTTTCGCTAAAACTCACGTACCCACTTCTCGCTTCCCAAAACCCTCATCCAGTCTCCAACCTCTCTCAGATTCCCTCTCAGGCTCGTTGTTCACCGTCCCCCAGGCGCTTCACCCTACCAAGAGTCTAACCACAGGAGACTTTACCATCAGAAGTCTTACTATCACTCCAGGCAACTTACCACTTCAAAGATGTAATTGGGTAACCAACACACATCCGACTTCCAACCCCTGTCAACTGTCAACTGTCAACTGCCAACTGTCATCCGTCACCGGTTAACCATTAACCATCCACTGCATCCTTCACCGCCTGTTTAACTGCTAATCCAGACCGATGCATCAGTGTATCGCCAAATTCGCGGTCCATCACCATAGTAGCAAAACAAACAGAAGCATGATGCAGCAGACCGGCTTCAAAGTAAGCCTCTTTGATATTAACACCTACCAGTTTCTTGGCTACAAAACGAGTATTTCCACAAGGGGCCTCTTTCAGAATTTCAACTCTTTTAATTTTATTCTGTTCGTGCTCCACTTTTAATTTCGGATGACCAAAATACTTAGCAAATTCTTTTACCAACGGATCATCTGAAGTCTTTTCTGTAAGCATACAGAAAGGAACTGGCATAGCAAAAGATATTCCTTTTTTAGTCAAGTCTCTTTTCACTTGGTTAGCCAGTCCCGGAGGAAACCAACTACGATTAGCTACTGGTGCAAGCACAGCTTTAGCACCACTAAGCTCTATCATCTCTGGAATCAACTCACCAATCGTAGAACTTTCTGACAGTGATAACAGTAAATCCGTCTCTGGTAGTTTGCCTGGCAAAAGATCTATCAGGGAGTCTTCATCAACTACTGGTAAAGTCTCCGGAAAAACATGCACATCCAATGTCCAGCCAGCCGGCTTATATTTTTCTATAACCTTTACAATTCTTTTACCATAATTACCCTGCAATATCGCCAATATACGCACACCCAACACCCTTCCTTGTCAGAGTACTAACAAGCACAACGAGGATTAGTCTATACTTATACCTCGCCCCCATAGTTCCCGGTCTCCGGTTCCCCAAACTACCGTTAACTGTCAACTGTAAACTGTAAACTGTAAACTACCTCGTCCCTCGTCCATCATTCAACTTAGAGTTCTAACCAAGAGTCAGAATACAATACCTGTCCGAGGATTACCCGGGTCGTTTTCACATACTCAAGTTCCTGTGGTGAAAGTTCAGCATCAACAACATCTTCTCCATCCATCACCTTATAAACCAAATCAGTAATATTCGGCATCTCTCCTTTGTTCAGACTTATGATTTCTTTGTCGAAAGAATCAACAATGGCTGAATACTGATTGTAGCGATTGATCATCACCAGGTAAGTACGATTAAGGTAACACCTGAGTTTCTCCGGAGTTCCATTAGATAGGTTAGAAAGACCCAGTGTTGATTTTGCACCCGGAGCTATCTCATCTAATATTTTCATAAATTCCAGATATTCAACTACTTGTGGCTGATCAACGCTAACTGGTAATAGAATCGGGTCAACCCAAATATCCTCATTAGGAATACCTAATTCATTGGCCACGGCAATCGTCTCCATAATACTCTCCGCTCGTGAGCCAGCATCGGAAGGGATACCATCATCATTTAAAACAGAAACTATTACCTCGGCAGAATATTTAACCGCTAGCGGCAGCATCTTCTCTATGCTTTCCTGCTTGCCAGAAGCAGAATTTATCACAGGTCTCCTCTTACAAACAGCCAAGCCAGCCTCCATAGCCGCAGGATTAGTAGTATCAAGAGACAAGGGCAGGTCACATACTTCCTGTACCACTTTTACCAACCACTCCATCTGTTCTTCACCATTTTTGCGCGCCGGTCCTAGGTTCAGGTCAAGATAATCAACACCAGCTTCAGCCTGGGCCACAGCCAACTCCTGAACAGGCTTGGGATCTCTGTTTTTCAGTGCCTGTGAAGTGAGTTTGGTCATAATGTTTATATTTTCACCGATAAGAATCATTTTTTTTCCTCCTAACACGTAATAATATTAAATATATACTAAGTACTATGGGAATTGATAAGTTTTCATAACTACTTAACTAAGCTGTGCAGCAATACTACACAAAATTTTCTGCTTCTTTTAATTAATAAAATCAATGCTCACTCTGGTATATGCTGCAACAACTTAGGCAACTTTGAAAAACTTTAAGAACAGAATACTTGGTAATAGGTTAAGTAGTTACAAATTTTCGACAATTCAATAAGCTGCAACTTCTTTCACCAATCGCCTCGCCCTATCTACCCTAAACCCCCCTTATCACCACCTTCACTCGCAATTCCCAATTCCCATACCTACGTTGATAATCGGTCATCAGTCGTCATTTATCGTCAAATTACCACAACTCAAAACCCAAAACCTAAAACCCAACACTACTCCTCACCTTTTCCCATCTGCTCCACAATGCTCTTTTTAACCCTTTGAAACTCTTCCCTCACTTTAGAATCAACACCCAAAACAGGGCTACCCTTGATGTCCGCATCTCGCACTGCTTCACTGTCAGGAACAAACCCTAAAACCTGCAGGGGTGAAACAGCTTCCGTTATCAATCTTCTGTCCTTTTCATTGCGCACTCTGTTGCCAATAACCTGAATGCGTTTTATGCCGATACTAGTGGCCAATTCCCGAATTTTACGTGCTGTTTCCTGGCTCCTCCTGCCGACATCCACCACTACAATCAAAAAATCAACTGCCGCAGCCGTTCCCCTGCTTAAATGCTCTACTCCAGGCTCCATGTCTAGGATAACAACTTCATTTCTCTTGGTAAGCAAATGCCTTAGCAATGTTTTTAAAAAAGTATTCTCCGAGCAAAAGCAACCGCTGGCCGTTTCCTTAAAGCCGCCCATAACTATTAGCTTCATACCATCATGCTGCAGGGAAAATTTATCCGGGATATCAGCTACATATGGGTTCAGCTTAAAATACGCTCCTGTATCTCCTGGCTTGACCCCAGTACGCTCTCCAATCAACTCTTTCATCTTAATAATAGGTAATATACCCTCTGCATCAGAAAACCCCAGACTGCCAGCCAAGTTGGCATCCGGATCAGCATCTACTGCCAAAACACTATAACCATCTTTTTGGAAAAGACCAGCCAGCATAGCAGCTGCCGTTGTTTTCCCCACACCGCCTTTTCCGGTAATAGCCAGTTTCATTTACTCTCTTCCTCTCCTAACATCTCTCTTGCCACATACCTAAATAAGAATGTAATACCCTAAAATGGGAAAGACAGAAGTAACACTAATTTCTTAGAGCGTGTTACGACAAGGACTCTTCTGTTGTCTCCGTACAAAAGACATTATATCACAAGGCATTAAAAATTACCACCTAAAAATAATCCGGGGAAAGTAACACCAGGCCCATTAAACGTGCTACTTATTAGAGGTAGAAAAAACAGGTCCATCAGAGCAAACTTTTTTGTAAGCATTTTCGCCAATGGGGCGACAAACACACCCCAGACAAACACCGATGCCACAGGCCATAATGGATTCCATGGAAAACTGTAGCGGCAAATTGCCTTGACTTGCAGCAATATCAGCAACCGCTTCAAGCATCGAATTAGGTCCGCAGGCAAAAAGCCGGTACGAAGAAATATGAGCATAGCAACTGTCAAGGTACTTACTAAGAGCAGCCGTAACCAATCCCTTTTCCCCCAGGCTGCCATCTTCGGTGGTAATCCGTGGAGGATACCCGGCAAGTTTATTAATTTTTTCCACACCTGTTATATCTTCCCTAGATCGTCCCCCTAAAAAAACCTCATAGGGTATTTTTTTCTCTTGCAAACAACAAGCTAAAAAGTAGAGGGGAGCGAAACCAATTCCACCAGCAACAAGCAAAACTGGTGTCTCTGGCGTCAAGCCCTCCAGCGAAAACCCGTGCCCAAGAGGTGCCAAAAGACTCATTCTCTCCCCAACAGGAAGACGAGACAAAATCTCTGTCCCTCGTCCTGTAATCCGATAGAGAAGGTGTAATTCTTTTTCTGCCGACTCCCAATAATGAACACTGAATGGTCGGCGCAACAAGGGATCAAAGCCTGCGGAAGTTACTTTCAAATTGACAAATTGCCCCGGTGAAACATCTTTTAGATCAGGAACCTTTAATATCATTTCCCGATACTCTCGACCCACAACTTCTTGTGAAACAATATAAGCTGTTAATTCCCTTATCTCTGATTTTGAAGGTTGGAGGTTGGAGGTTGGAGGTTGGAAAGACGAACAAACACTAATAATTCTCTTCTTGGTTTCCACCTTATAATTTCACACCTCTCATTTTAGAGGTTGGAGGCTATATTGGAGGTTGGAGGTGGGAGGTTGGAGGTTGGAAAGGTGCCCCTTGATATTTTTTCTAACCTCCAACCTCTCGCCTCTCGTCCTTCCCTCATCCAACTTCCAACTTCCAACTTCTAACTTCTAACCTCTAACCTCTAAATCGTCGGTCGCGGGAAAAGCCCAGCTCTTTCCACAATTTCAGGAACAATTTCTTCCCAGGCTATAGCCATAATATGCACTCCTGCTACTCCTTCAATTTCCCGCAATCGCTTGATGGTTTCCACGCAAATCTTGACGCCCTCTTCTTTTTTACTCTTGGCTGCTTTCAGCCGATCTATCAAAGCATCGGGCACCATCATGCCGGAAACATTATTCTTCATATATCTGGCTGCACCAAGTGATTTTATAGGCGTTACACCACCCATAATATGCACCTTCTTGTGCAGACCCA
>CAZIRG010000098.1:0-6259 GCA_964541505.1 uncultured Syntrophomonadaceae bacterium
TGTGATGCAGTTAGATTTCTTGCCAAAATAGGAAGAGTATGATAGTATTTCTTTTACATCCCTGCTCCATGTGATTCATGGGGCCATAAGACCGTAGGGAGGAGGTGAGGTGGAATATGCGTAATTATGAAGCTATGATAATTTTGCAGCCTGGTATGGAAGAAGAAGCCAGAACAGCTTTGGTAGAGAAAATTAAAAATATCATTATAGACAATAAAGGCACAATTCTTGAGGTTTCCCATTTGGGAGTTCGTAAGATGGCATATGAAATAAATAAATTTCGAGAGGGTTATTATTTTTTACTAAAGTTTTCTATTGGGGGGATGTATGTTGCTAAACTGGAGAAAAGCTTAAAAATAACCGAAGAGGTTTTGCGGTACTTAGTAGTTAGGGAGAATGAGTAAAACTACCTTAAAAACGTCAAAAAGGCGGTGTATATTTTGTTTCTTAACAAAGTTATTCTTATTGGTCGGCTGACAAGAGATCCAGAGTTAAAATATACAGCGACTGGCGGAGTTGCTGTGACTACTTTTACTTTAGCTGTGGATAAATCATTTGTCAATCAGCAAGGGGAAAGAGAAACAGATTTTATTCCAATTGTAACTTGGCGAAAACAAGCAGAATTATGTGCTAACTATTTAAATAAGGGATCTTTGGTTGCTGTAGACGGTAGGATACAGGTTAGAACATATGATGATAAGGAAGGTCAGCGTCGTTGGGTTACAGAGGTTGTTGCGGATGTTGTTCGTTTTCTAGACAAAAAAGAAAAACAACTAGGTCCAGGGAAAGAAGCTGTAAGACAATCTGGTGGATTTCAGGGAAAAGAAATAGAAATTAGCGAGGAAGATGTTCCGTTTTAAAGAAGAAACAATAGGAGGCAAAGAAAAAAAAATGCGACGAGATCGTGGTCGTAAGGGGAAAAAACGTATTTGTAGTTTTTGTGTAGACAAAGTAGAATATATTGATTATAAAAAGCCTGAAAAGTTGCGTAAATTTATTACTGATAGGGGAAAAATTTTACCACGTAGGGTCTCTGGCAACTGCGCTAAACACCAGCGGCGCCTAACTGTTGCCATAAAGAGATGCCGGCAGATTGCTTTGATGCCTTATACGGCAGAGTAAGCATGATCGGTGAGGTAACACAAATTAAAAGTTAAAGGAGATTTTGCCTTGCAAGTAATATTGTTGCAAGATGTTAATAATCTAGGAAGAAGTGGTGAAATTAAGCAGGTTAAGGAAGGGTACGCCATAAATTTTCTGATTCCTCGTGGACTGGCGGAAAAGGCTACTTCTGCTAAAATAAAAAAAATTCAACAGAAAAAAGATACAGAAAGGCGGAAAAAAACGAAGGAAAAGCAGTTAGCTCTTAAAGTAGCAGAAAAGCTAAAAGCAATAGGGAGCATTTCTTTGACAGCGCGACAAGGAGAAAATGGTAGGTTGTTTGGTTCTGTTACAGCTGCTGATATTGTGGAGGCAATAAATGCTAGAGGATTTAAAATAGACAAACGAAAAATAGAACTAGAGCAGCAGATTAAAACCTTAGGTTCTTATCAAGTAACAGTTAAACTTTATCCAGAAGTGGCAGTTACGCTGGAAATAGTGGTAGAACCGACCCCTCTTTCTGTGAGATAAAGAGGTTTTCTTGTTCCCTATCCTCGTTTCTAATTTTTTTAATAAGCTAAAAAGGAACTCTTTCTTCTTCATTCCTCTCCATTTGTTGGCTAATTACGACGGTGGTCAGTAGTTTGAAGATAAAAAGGGAAAAAGGATAAGGGATAAAAAGATGTTTAGCGAGGTTAAGAGGTTAAGAGGTTAAGAGGTTAAGAGGAAACCTCTTTTGCCCTTTTGACCTCTTCGTCTTTTTTCATCGTTTCCTTATATCCTTGTAAGCAGAAAGGAGGATGGTGCATTTTCCCGCCGAGTAAACTCGTGCGGCTTCCTGCGCCTAAAATCATGATTGGATTGCCGGAAAGAATACCTCCCCAAAACATAGAAGCGGAGCAATCTGTTTTGGGGTCTATACTTTTAGAAAAAGAAGCAATTAATACTGCTATTGAGATTCTTAAAGAGGAAGATTTTTATAAAGAAGCACATCGTTTGTGTTTTAGAGCTATGTTACAGCTGTCAGAAAAAAGTGAACCCATAGATGTCGTTACTCTGACGGAAACTTTAAGGCAGAAGAAGGTGCTAGAGGCAATTGGTGGAGTTGTTTATTTAACTACCCTGGCCAATGCAGTACCCACCGCAGCTAATATTGCTTACTATGCTAAAATAGTTCAACAAAAAGCAACCGCGCGCTTGCTTATTAATACAGCCACTAAGATTGTTACTCAAGGATATGAAGCAGGGGATGATATAGATTCTTTGTTAGATATGGCTGAACAAGAAATTTTTAAGGTTTCTAGGAGGTCGGGGCAAGAAGGCTTTGTTCCGCTAAAAGAAATTTTGCTGGATACGTTTGACCATATTGCTCATCTTTATGAGCACAAAGGTGGGGTTACAGGAATCTCAAGTGGATTTTCAGAATATGATAAGATGACCTCCGGGCTACAGCCCTCAGATTTGATTATTATTGCTGCTAGACCGAGTATGGGAAAGACAACGCTAGCATTGAATATGGCCGCGCATATAGGTATAAAGGAACAGCAACCGGTAGCTTTTTTTAGTTTGGAAATGTCCCGTGGGCAATTGGTACAGAGAATGTTATGTGCAGAGGCCAATATAGATTCTCATCGTTTAAGGACTGGTTACCTTAGAGATAGTGATTGGGAAAGCCTTACGGAAGCAGTGGGTCCTTTAGGAGAAGCTCCGGTATATATAGACGATACTCCTTCTATTTCAGTTATGGAAATGCGAGCTAAAGTGCGTCGTTTAAAAGCTGAGCAGGGCATAAAAGTAGCTTTTGTTGATTATCTGCAGCTTATGCGGGGGTCAGTAAAAAGTGAAAATCGCTACCAAGAGGTTTCAGGTATTTCTCGCGAGTTAAAAGCACTGGCTAAAGAATTGGAAATTCCTGTAGTTGCCCTCTCCCAATTGAGCAGGGAAGTGGAAAAAAGGCAGGACAAGCGACCCATTCTCAGTGATTTGCTGGAGTCAGGTGGAATTGAGGCTAATGCTGATGTAGTAGTTTTTCTTTACCGGGATGAATATTATAATGAAGAGTCAGAAAAACCGGGTATTGCCGAAGTTATTTTTGCCAAACAGCGGAATGGTCCGGTTGGCAAAATAGAATTATATTTTGCAGCCAAGTTTAATAAATTTATTTCTATAGCCGAGAGTAGGTCTCCTGAAGACTAATGGAAGTGGTGGTAGAAATTGCTTGAAAAAAGAGTTATAATTATAGGCGGTGGTCCAGCAGGAATTTTTGCTGCCTTAGAGCTGTTGCGTCTGGGACAAAAAAATATTCTTATACTGGAAAAAGGTGTGTCGACAAAGAAGAGAACTTGTCCTCAAAAGGAGAAGGGGGTAAAGTGCTGTCACTGTGACCCCTGTTCTATTGTTTGTGGCTTTGGAGGGGCAGGTGCTTTTAGCGATGGGAAGCTAACGCTAACCTCGGATTTTGGCGGTGTTTTAGAGGAGTACCGTACGAGAGAAGATGTCCAGCAACTAATTGACTATATTGACAAAATATATCTTTCTTTTGGAGCAACTCCCATAGTATATGGGGAAAACAAAGAAACGATAAAGAAACTTAAAGATAAGGCAGCTAGGGCAGAATTAAAGCTGTTGCCAGCTAGGATTCGCCACTTGGGCACAGAAAAATGTTATGAAATTCTATGTTGTATGCAAGAACATCTGGCAAAAGAGGTTACCATAAAGACAGGAGTTGCTGTTAAAGAAATCCTAGTGAAGGAAGGTATAGTCAAGGGAGTAAAGACACTTTCCGGAGAAACATACCCGGCTGACTATGTTATTTGTGGACCAGGGCGAGAAGGCTCAGAGTGGTTTTATCAGGAGACGCTACGGCTGGGACTAAAAGGGACCACAAATCCGGTAGATATAGGAATAAGGGTAGAAGTTCCAGAGGCTGTCATGTCCGAGATATCCGAAGCGGTTTATGAAGCAAAGCTGATTTATTACTCCCGGCTTTTTGGAGATCGGGTACGAACTTTTTGTGTTAATCCCCGAGGAGAAGTGGTTATAGAGAACAATAATGGTCTGATAACGGTTAATGGTCACAGTTATGCCGAGAAAAAAACAGACAATACCAACTTTGCCTTGCTGGTTAGCAAGTCGTTCACGGAGCCTTTTAAAGAACCGATAGCTTATGGTAAGTACATAGCGAGTTTAGCCAATATGCTAGGGGGAGGAGTCTTGGTACAACGATTAGGAGATCTTCGGCTCGGACGGCGCTCTACAAAAGAGAGAATAAGAAGAGGATTGGTTAAGCCATCTCTTGACAATGCGACTCCAGGAGATTTAAGTCTTGTTTTGCCGTATAGACACCTGGCTTCTTTGTTGGAAATGCTAGAGGCTCTGGATAAAATTTTTCCCGGAGTAAACTCGCAGCACACTCTTTTATATGGGGTAGAAGTAAAATTTTATTCATTTCGCCTTTCCCTGAGTTTAGATTTGGAAACTGAAGTTAAAAACCTTTTTGCTGTTGGTGATGGGGCTGGAATTACACGTGGCTTAGCTCAAGCTTCCGCTTCAGGGGTTATGGCAGCCAGAGGAGTGGGAAGGACGAGGTTAAGAGGTTAAGAGGAGACGAGGTTAAGAGGTTGGAGGTTAGATTTACAACTTTCCAACCTCCAAAATAAGAGGTTAGAGGTATTATTTAGAGGCTAGAGGTTAGAGGTTAGAAGTTGGACGGGGGAGGGCCTGGGGTTTAGAGGTTAGAGGTCAAAAATCTTCAATCCTCAACGTCCAATTTCCAACTTCCCACCTCCAACCTCCAAAACAGCTTCCAACCTCCAAAATAAGGGGTGGTTGTTTATGGCAGTTGTTGTTGTGGGAACCCAGTGGGGCGATGAAGCCAAAGGGAAAATTACGGATTTTTTGGCGGAAAAAGCTGATGTAATAATTCGTTTCCAAGGTGGTACTAATGCCGGGCATACAATTACGGTAGGAGAAGAAATCTACAAATTTCACTTAATACCCTCGGGTATCCTTTATCCGAAGAAAGATTGTATCATCGGTAACGGTGTGGTGATTGATCCCAGGGCTTTAGTACAGGAAATAGAAGGGTTGCAGAAACGAGGGTTAAGCCTACAGGCACTAAAGTTAAGCGATCGAGCTCATTTGATTATGCCGTATCACCAGAAACTAGATGAACTGGAGGAAGAGCGAAGAGGGGCAAAGCAGATTGGAACTACTAGGCGAGGTATTGGTCCTGCTTATATGGATAAAATAACCCGCAGAGGAATAAGAGTAGCGGATTTTATAAATGAAGTTACCTTGCGAGAAAAACTGACGCTTATTCTGAAAGAAAAAAACGAGCTTTTAACAAAAATTTATAAAGCAGAACCTTTTTCTTTAGAAAAAATGCTGAAGGAGTTTATAAGCTATATTCCAGTAATCAAGCCATTGGTAGTAGACACCACGCTTTTTATCCACCAGGCCAGGGAACAAGGGAAAAAGTTGCTTTTTGAAGGCGCGCAGGGTACCATGCTGGATATGGACCATGGTACTTATCCCTACGTTACTTCTTCTAACCCAATAGCCGGTGGAGCAGCAGCTGGTAGCGGTATTGCCCCAGCGTATTTAGATACCGTTGTGGGAGTGGTGAAAGCCTATACTACTCGAGTGGGAGATGGGCCTTTTGTTACGGAACTTGAAGGTGATACGGGGCAGCGCATTAGAGAAGTGGGTAAGGAATACGGTACTACTACCGGTAGACCTCGCCGGATAGGGTGGCTTGACATGGTTGTTCTTAGGCATGCTAATCGTATAAATGGGCTAAAATATATTGTTATAACCTTGCTGGATGTGTTGACAGGGATAGAAACTCTAAGAATATGCACAGGATATCTTTACAGGGGAAAAATTATAAGCCATATACCAGCCAACTTGCAAGAACTGGAAGAGTGTGAGCCTGTTTATGAAGATCTTCCCGGCTGGCAGGAAGATATTTCGAAGATAGAAGAGTTTGGTGATTTCCCCTGGCAGACCAAGAGTTATGTTAAGCGAGTAGCAGACTTGCTTGGTGTAGAGGTGGCTATAGTTTCCGTTGGTCCTCGCCGGAATCAAACAAAAGTTTTACAAGATGTGTTTGAGTAGGACGGTTAGTTGGTTAGAAGGAGGAGATATTAAAATTTTT
>CAZIRG010000099.1:0-6230 GCA_964541505.1 uncultured Syntrophomonadaceae bacterium
AATCGGACTTTCAGTCCGGACAAAACCCACCTGCTTTAGCAGGTGGTCGTTTAGTACAAGACAAAAGAATAAAAATACTTGCTACCTTTGACGATGCTTTACCTGATTCTTTTAGCTCAGATTTGCCTGTTGGTGATATAGTAGCTAATGGAAGTTGGTCGGAACTTGAAGATATTTATCAAGTTAATCTTGATCCAAAGCTACTAAAAGGCGAGCCTGCAGTTATAGAAGGTACTTTGGGGAAAGGTAAAGTAATACTATCACTTATTCATTTCGACACACCTAACGATCTGCAAGGAGGATTAGTATTACAGAACATATGGAAATACTTTTTAGGAACAACCTATTTTTGCAAAAAGGTTAAAAAAGATACTGCTGGTATTATGAAAAGACCTAATCCTGAATTAGAATTACTTTTTAAAGAAATAAAAGTATTTGAAACAATGATCAGTGAATTAATAGATATTGGCGAACGTAATTTCCTTTGGTTTTGGCGGAAGCCTTGGCTTTTACATTGGCGGAGAGGTGTTAGAGGATTTGAATATTGCACGTTATATCTAATTATAAAGGAGATTGCTGCTATATTGGCAGGAGAAAACATGGAGTGTATTAGGCAAAATATAGATAAAAGATTACTAACAAAGAATGTATGTAAAATTAGGGATTTATTAGCTTTGTTTACAGCTAAGGCTAAGCCTCTTTTATTATT
Source organism: uncultured Syntrophomonadaceae bacterium (assembly GCA_964541505.1). Classification (GTDB taxonomy): domain Bacteria; phylum Bacillota; class Dethiobacteria; order PWVN01; family PWVN01; genus CAZLTH01. The sequence goes on from CAZIRG010000099.1 coordinate 710, forward strand.
AGAAAGATGTGCTTTACAGAAGGGATATATTACCTATAAAAAAGCGGCCTTGACAACAGAAATCATGAAAATTAAAACAGAAGTTTTTTCAAGTTCTAGAAGTTATGGCGGATTATTTAAAGACCTCCTGGCTGAAATGGATAGTCTTTTATATTCCTTAATTCTAGCTACTAAATAGTTAGGATTAAAATGGAGAGTGATAATAAAGTGACAAAATGTGCTAAGCTGAAAAAGCAGGGAATTTTAGTGGTTAGTTTTGGGACAACTTATGGTAATACTCTTAAAGCATGTATTGAAAGTGTAGAAAATAAAATTGCCGCAGCTTTTCAGACATATGAGATTCGCCGGGATTTTACTTCAGGTATGGTGATTAAGAAATTGCGAGAAAGAGATAAAATATTTATTGATAATACTACAGAAGCTTTAGAAAAAATGAAAAAGGCGGGGTTTAAAGAAGTAATAGTTCAACCTCTCCATATTATTCCTGGGATTGAGTATGAGAAAATTAAAACGGCTGTAGAAAGTTTTAAAAATGATGGTGGTTTTAAAAAAATAGTTTTAGGCAGACCTCTTTTATATAAAATGAAAGATTATAAAATTGCGGTAAAAGCGTTGCAAAAGCAAATTCCCAAGCTAAATAATAATCAAGCTGTTGTGCTGATGGGGCATGGAACCTATCATTTTTCGAATGCTTGCTATGCTTGCTTGCAGAGTGTAATTGATACTGAAAAATTACTAAACGTTTTTTTAGCTACGGTAGAGAGTTATCCAGAGTTAAATGATATTATCCCTAAACTTAAAGTCAAAAAAATAACCGAAGTCACCTTAATGCCCTATATGCTTGTTGCTGGTGATCATGCCCAAAATGATATGGCAGGGGAAGAAGATGAATCTTGGGCAAATATTCTTAAAAAAGAAGGTTTTAGTGTTAATATACATTTGCAAGGACTAGGCGAAAATTCAGCTTATCAAGATATTTATGTGGAGCATGTCCGTGATGCTATTGCAACAAAGGTGTTTTAATTTTACTTGGAGAAATATTGTAATTAGGTTAAGAGCATTAATAGCAAGGAAAGGAGTAAATAGATTTGCATGTTTTAACAATAAGAACAAATTTTAGAAAAGAGTTTAAGGACATAACCGGGGAAATAGAGGCGATTGTTCAGAAAGAGAATTTAGCAGAAGCAGTTTTACATATTTTTGTGCCTCATACTACAGCCGGCATAACTCTTAATGAAGGGGTAGATTCCAGTGTGTTGACCGACATGGAGAATTTTTTATCACACCTTGTCCCTAAAAGTGGTTTTCGCTATAATCATGCAGAAGGTAATAGTGATGCCCATATTTTAACTACCTTAGTAGGTTTAAGTCTTACCCTATTTATTACAAACGGAAAAATCCTTTTGGGAACGTGGCAGAAAATTTTTTTGGCAGAATTTGATGGTCCCAGAACTAGAAAAGTATATATAAAAGTTTTGTCGTGATTTTAAAATAGAAATTTTGAAATGGAATTTGTGAGAACGGTTATGCCTGGCCGCTAAAGAAAGCGGAGGAATTTTAAAAGTGGATTTGGGAAGTAAATGGATTAATGGCAAAAAAATGAGGTATGGCTATACTACTGGTTCTTGTGCAGCGGCAGCAGCCAAAGCTGCCGCCCAAATGTTATTCACGGGCAAAAAACTTTCTAAAATAAATATTGCAACGCCAGCAGGAATTGAGTTGGAATTAGAAGTTCATCATATTCGTCTTGATAAAAATGAGGTTAGTTGTTCTGTGCAAAAGGATGCGGGAGATGATCCTGATGTAACTCAAGGGCTGCATATTTATGCGCATGTGCAAGAACTTGAAACAGGAATATCTATTAAAGGCGGTCAAGGTGTAGGTATAGTCACTAAGAAGGGATTACCAGTAAAAGTAGGGCAGCCGGCGATTAACCCGGTATCACGTCAAATGATTTTGTCGGAAGTTAAGAAAGTACTTCCACCTAACAAAGGAGTTTCAATTATAATTTCTATTCCCCAAGGTGAAGAAGTTGCGAAAAAAACTTTTAATTCACGTCTAGGTATTGTAGGTGGGTTATCAATTTTAGGAACAACTGGTATAGAAGAGCCGATGTCGGAAGATAGTTGGAAAGCATCCTTGTTGTTGGAAGTTAATATGCTGGCACAAAAGGGTTGTCAACAGGTAATATTTGTGCCGGGAAAATATGGCGAAGATTTTGTGCAACAGGAATTAAAATTAAAAAACAAACCATTGCTGAGAATAAGTAATTTTGTGGAATATATGCTGGATCAGGCGGCGGCTTTGAAGTTTAGGGAAATTCTTTTGGTAGGCGATATTGGAAAATTTATCAAGGTAGCTGCCGGCATTTTTCATACTCACAGTAAGATAGCAGATGCTCGTATGGAGATTATGGCTGCCTATGCTGCTGCTTTGGGAGGCAACCAAGCTTTAATTCAAAAAATTCTTTCCTTGAATACTACAGGTGCTGCGATTGAGCTTATTGAGAAAGAAGGGATAGAAGGATTTTATTTATTGGTTGCTGAGAAAGTAAGTCAGAGAGCCAGCCAGCATATATATGATAAAGCTACCGTGGGAACAGTTCTTTTTTCGCAACAAATAGGGTTGTTAGCAATTGATTGTATAGGTAAAAAGTTGTTAAAAGAATTTTACTGAAAAGCAAGTTAAAATTTTAAAATAATAGAGGAGTGGAACTAGATGTCATTACTGAATGAGACCATTGATAGCATTGAACTTTTGGATGAAGAGAGTATGAATGCAGCTCAGGAACGTCTGAATAGTTTAACAAAACCTCTTGGTAGTTTAGGTCGGCTGGAAACGTTGGCTATTCAGTTAGCGGGTATTTATAAAACGACATTACCTGCAATCAATAAAAAAGCGATTGTAGTTATGGCTGGAGACCATGGTGTAGTAGAAGAAGGAGTTAGTGCTTTTCCGCAAGAAGTAACTCCCCAAATGCTGTTGAATTTTGTTAACGGTGGAGCAGCTATTAATGTTTTGGGGCGTCATGTAGGAGCAAAAATTGTTTTAGTTGATGTGGGGGTAGCTGTGCCAGTTGAACATCCTCAAATAAAACAATGCAATGTTAAGCGAGGCACAGCTAATTTTACCAAGGGACAGGCTATGAGCAGGGAAGAAGCAGAAAAATCCCTTGTTGTTGGCATAAACATAGCTAGAGAGCTGATTGAAGAAGGTTATAATCTTTTAGGTACGGGAGAAATGGGTATTGGTAACACTACTTCTAGTGCAGCACTTTTAACTGTTTTTACTGGAAAAACATTAAGAGAAACTACAGGCAGAGGAACAGGTCTAGATCATATTGGTCTGCATAAGAAAATTACAGTAATTGAAAAAGCCTTAGCTGTTAATAAGCCTAATCCAGCGGTTCCCTTGGATGTTTTGGCTAAAGTAGGAGGACTGGAAATAGGTGCTTTGGCAGGTCTTATCTTGGGAGCAGCTTCACAGAGAGTTCCGGTAGTCATAGATGGCTTTATATCAGGGGTAGCAGCTCTTTTAGCAACTCGTTTTCAAAGCAAAGTGTTAAATTATCTTATTCCTTCACACCAATCGGCAGAATCAGGACATTGTTTACTCTTAGATTACCTCGGATTGGTAAGTATTTTAAAAATGGATATGCGTTTAGGAGAAGGAACAGGAGCTGCTTTAGGTATGAATGTGGTAGAAGCTGCTTGCAAAATTATTGGGGAAATGGCTACTTTTGCTAAAGCTGGTGTTTCTACGGCTTTAAAGCCGTAGAAACAGTATGATTATGATATGTGCAGATTAGGAGAGATGGTTATAGCCTATCTGCTGGATTTAATTTTAGGAGAGCCGCGTGGTATTCCTCATCCTGTTGTAGGCATAGGACGGTTTATTAGTTTTTTAGAAAATATTTTATATCCAAAAACTACTACTAGGACTCCTCGTGGAGAAGTGTTGCGAGGAGGACTATTAGTTGTTATAGTTTTGTTTTCTGTTTATCTTGTTAGCAGAGGAATACTCTATTTGCTGGGAATTTTGCATCCTTATCTAGAGTTTTTTTTCAGTATTTGGTTTTTATTTACTACTATAGCTGCTAAAGGATTATCTCAAGCGGCAGGAGATGTTTATCAACCTCTTGTGCAGGGAAATTTGTCTGAGGCACGTTTAGCATTAAGCAAAATTGTTGGCCGAGATACATATCATTTGTCGGAGAAAGAAATTGTAAGGGGAGCAGTAGAAACTGTGGCCGAAAATATTGTTGATGGTGTTACAGCACCACTTTTTTATGCTTTTCTAGGGGGTGCACCTCTTGCTTTGCTATATAAAGCAGTAAATACTATGGATTCTATGTTGGGCTATAAAAGCGACCGTTATCTTTATTTTGGTCGCATTGCTGCGCTGATAGATGATATTTTTAATTATTTACCAGCAAGAATTACTTTTGTGCTAATTCTTATATTAAGAAAAGCTAAAGGCAAAAAAAATAGTGGTTCTTGGTGGTTTCTTTGGCAAGAAGCAAAAAAACACCCCAGTCCTAACAGTGGCTTTAGTGAGGCTGCCGTAGCTGGATTTTTAGGAGTTAGACTGGGTGGGTTAAACTTTTATCAGGGCAAGCCATCCCTAAGAGCTTATATGGGCAAGCCGTTATTTTGTTTAAATCCCATTCATATCCAGGAAACAGTAAAAGTTATGTATGCGGTAGAATTAATATTTTTGCTAGGAGGAGGATTGATATGGAGTTGCTGGCGGCTTTTATTTTTTTAACTCGCTTACCTTTACCATTTAAAGGAGAATTGAAAAATGCAACTTTGGCAGCATCTACAGCTTTTTTTCCTTTGGTAGGGTCCGTTTTAGGAGGAACCTTAGCGGGAATATTTTATTTGCTGTTACTTTTTTTACCACTCTCTATCAGCCTAGTAACTATTCTGATACTTTATGTTCTTTTCACCGGAGCACTACATTTAGATGGCTTTATGGACACACTTGATGGTTTGGGCTGCAGAGGAGATAGGAAAAAAAAATTGGCGGTGATGAAAGACAGCAGGGTAGGTGCTTTTGGAGCGACAGGAGTTTCGCTCTTATTTTTATTAAAGTTTTTTTTACTCTGGGAATTAGGACAGAAGGTAAACTTGATACCATTAATTATAGTCCTGCCGGCACTTTCACGTTGGGGTATGGTTATTGTTATGTTTCGAAATTCTTATCCCCGTCGTGAGGGTGGGGTAGGTCAGGCTTTTGTGGAAATGGTTTCACAAAGGGAAATTTTGATAGCTACTTTTTGGATAGCGATTATTTTATGGTCTTTTTTTACTTATCAAGGAGGATATTTTTTAATTGGTATTCTACTTTTTTCGTTATTGCAAAAATGCTATTTTAAAAAGCATTTGGGAGGAGTTACCGGTGATATGCTAGGTTTTATCAATGAGACTAATGAAATATGTTTTTTATTTTTAATTTTGTTTATATATAACTTGACAGTCTAAAGTTCTATAATTTTTGGCTCTTACATATTGAATGG
>CAZIRG010000100.1:0-6191 GCA_964541505.1 uncultured Syntrophomonadaceae bacterium
CGTTAGAATCTTCTGTGGAGAAGAGAGCATCAATTATTTCAGCAGTTGAATAAGCGACACTGCCAAATCTTAAAGATAAAATGCTGATTACAATCAAGCCTATACTTAGAGTTAGGAACAACAATGTTTTTTTGGTTATCCTTTTGGCAGTTATTGTTTCTTTTTTTATGTTTGCATTTTTTGACGCTATTATTTTTTTCATTGTATATTAATTTTCTCTCATTTAAATACGTAACTACTCATTCACATAGTTGACGTATGACTTTTTAAACATAAGCATATCAATGTTTGCGAGAATTAAAGACAAGAAAGTTTTTCGCATTACTTTTAATAAATAGACGCTGAAAGACTCTACTCATTCACATAGTTAACGTATGACTTTTTAAACATAAGCATATCAATGTTTGCGAGAATTAAAGACAAGAAAGTTTTTCGCATTACTTTTAATAAATAGACGCTGAAAGACTCTGATTAATATGATTAAATATGATAAAAACAATTAAGGCAAGTAAATTAACGCAAGCCAGATATAATTAACAATAAACAACTATTTAACTATTAATATATTAAGAGATCGGCGTAAATCATAAAAATTATAATAAATCAGCGTCTACTTTTAAATATTTTATAATTGATTTCATGCGTCAGTGCTGACTCATTTATCTTACAAAAAATTTGAATACCGATAATACTGAATGCGAGTGGTATTGCTGCGGTAGTTCAGGTAAATAGTTACGGATAAAGTATGTCAGCAAGTTTTTCTAAAGCATCAATTGCTTTTGGTCCGGGGTTGGCGAAAAATAACTGGTTATCCAAATCGTAAACCCTGTTATTCTGCACAGCACTTGTTGCTTGCCAGACCGGGTTACGAGTGAATTCCTCATCAAATATCCTTTTAGTCTGTTCCGCATCTCCGTGCGCCATTCGTAAAATAACTTGAGGATTAAGGTCTATTACTTTTTCAGTACTGAAAGGAATAAAGCCGCCCCTGGCCCCTCCTAGAGGTAGGTCTTTGGCCACATTAATTCCTTTTAAGATTTCTAAAAGTTCACCTGGGAAACTTTTTTCTGTGGCCAGCATGAAAGCTTCTGCTGTGCCAAAGATAATCATTACTGTCGGCGGTTCTTTATCTTGGATTCGGTCTAGAACTTTATTTTCCCGAGCTTTCATCCCCTCAATTACTTCTGCAGCTTTTTCTTCTTTATTGAAGGCCTGCCCAAATTCTTCAAGCAATCTTAAATTATCAGAGTACTTCAAGTTGTCAAGAAATAAGGCAGTGATATTATTTTGTTCAAAAAGAGGTTTAGCGCTACCTTTAAACATAGAGGACATAATCACTAGGTCAGTATTTAAAGCTATAATTTTTTCCATATTGGGTGTTCTAGCACTACTACCAACCACAGGCAGGTTTTTCAGATTTTCCGGCAACGGTCTTCTTGTTTGTACCAGACCAACTAACTCAATGTCGAGCATATCCATAAGTAAAGCTGTACCGTAAGATAAAGATACAATGTTTTCAGGGGGTGCATCTAAAACAAGTTCCGTTTCGCCAGTACCAGGCATCCTAAAAGTAGTATCGATATCTTCTTCAACGGGATCGTCTTGATTCTCTGCCGGAGTTTCCGCCAGAGTTATTTTAGGTGTAGATTCTTCAGCTGCGGGAGAGCAGCCAAGCAATAGAAACATTGTAAGCAATAAAATACCTATCAATAGTAAAGTTTTTTTCATTTTTATATTTACCCCTCCTGTTTTTGTTTTAAGATAACTATTCTCCTTAGGAGACCTGTCTTTGTTCTCCATGCTCTAAAACTGTTCTTGCTAATGCCAGATAGTCATTTGCCAGGGCAGAAGCCGGAAAAGCTTCTACAACTGTTTTCCCTTTGTTTTCAGCTTTTTGTATACTGGGGTCGCGAGGAATGTATTGCACGACTTCGGTGCTAATTTCAGCAGCAGCCTGCTTGACGAGATCTTTTTCTTTTTCCACCCCCTTGGCATTCAAAATCAAACCTCTTAAGCGAGCATATCCTTTGCTTTTAAAAAGGTTTACAGCGGAAGCAATATTAGCTGCAGCATAAAGAGACATCATCTCACCGGAAGTGACGACATAAACATCCTGCGCATAGCCGCCTCGCAGAGGCATGGCGAATCCACCACAGACAACATCGCCTAAAACATCATAAATAACTATATCCGGTTTGTAGATTTCAAAGGCCTTTAATTGTGCCAACATTTCAAAGGCGGTGATAATGCCTCTGCCGGCACAGCCAGTGCCTGGGGTAGGTCCTCCTGTTTCCACGCAGAGAACATCGTTAAAGCCTTGGAAAACAATTTTGTCTAGGGTTACCTCATCTTTTTTTTGCCGGATGCAGTCTAGGACAGTTGGAATCAGTTTTCCTCTCATTAGAGTTTTAGTAGAATCGGCCTTAGGGTCGCAGCCAATTTGCATCACCCGTAGTCCAAGGACGCTGAAAGCGGCAGAGAGGTTGGAAGTAGTAGTAGATTTGCCGATACCACCTTTACCGTAGATAGCTATTTTTCTCATCCATAATGCTCCTTTATTTGAAAATGATAACCCTATTCTATAGAGAAAGACTATCACATAATCTTTGTGCTGTCAACTGTTTTATTTATTCGTAACTACTCAGCCTAAGAGATTAAGGTTTTCATAGTACATATGTAAGCGTTTACGCTAATGTGTTATGATTCATGCTACCATGTCATTTCGACCAGAGGGAGAAATTTTCTTGTTTATGTTACACTTTCACTTTTAGAAGACAGTGGCTATATGCCTCGTCTGGGAGTTTTATTGGATGCTCTGCTGCGCCGGGCAGGCATTCAGGGTGGGAATATTGTTCCTTTGATCATGGGTTATGGTTATGCTATTTCGGCTATTTTGGGGAGAAGGGCAGCTACCAGTCAGAAGGAACGTCTTATGGTTACAGCAATGGTTTGGTTGGCTGTGCCGTGTGCTTCGCAGAAAGCAGCTTTTATTGCTTTATTGGGAGAACATTCTGTGTTAGCTCTTCTCTTAGTATATTTGATTTCTTTTCTGGACATTATGACAACGGGAATGGTTTTGAACAGTGTTTTGCCAGGTAAAGCAAGCCCGATGCCTTTGGAGATTCCCAACTTGTTAAAACCTGACGACGGGGCACTTTTTCTCAGTTATCAGTTAATAGATATTGAATCCTAAAGTATTTATAAAACTGGTATAGTATTTGCATATTATTTTTATGGTATGAAGGCAAATGAAAAGGTAGAAAAGACAAAAAGATATTTATATAAGTATAAGCCAGATACCATTATCCTTAAATAAAGGTTGACAAATCTTGCAGCAAATCTTGTAGCAAAGGTTTTTGCTGTGGGATTATCGGGTAACGATTGCTGAAAGCTGTGCCAAGCAGTGCGAGAATATGCCTGCAAAAAATTGCAAAGAAGCGAAAATATGCAGAACTTTTAGTTAATTTTGTCAATTCCAAAAGAAAGTTAGAGGTGTTAAGGATGAGCGTACTTAACAGATTGGAAAAATTGGGCATGGAGAAGATTGTTTTTTGCCATGACCGGGGGACGGGATTAAAAGCAATTATTGCTATTCATGATACTACCTTGGGTCCTGCCCTAGGAGGAACTCGTATGAGACCTTATCCTACAGAAGAGGAGGCGCTGGAAGATGTTTGCAAATTAGCCTGTTCCATGAGTTATAAAGCTGCTTTGGCAGGGCTGGATTTAGGAGGAGGAAAAGCGGTTATTATTGGAGATCCAGTAAAGGATAAAACAGAGGCGTTACTGAGAGCATTCGGCAGGTTTGTTAACCGTCTCGGGGGCAGTTATATTACTTCAGCTGATATGAATATTAATCAAGAAGATGTTGACCTTATGTCCCGAGAGACACCATTTGCTCATGGTGGATTGCCGCAAGGTGGCCGGGGTGGCAGTCCTAGTCCAACGACAGCTTATGGTGTTTTTAAAGGGATAGAAGCCTGTCTAGAAGCCAGAGGAGAAAATCCTTCCCTAACCGGGAAAAAAGTTGTTGTACAGGGATTAGGGAATGTAGGTCGTGTTCTTTGCGGACATCTGGCAGAAGCCGGGGCGAGCCTTACGGTATGCGATATAGATAAAGAAAAGCTACAGGGGATGGTGAAAGCATATGGAGCCGTCCCTTGCTCTCCGGAAGAAGCGCATAGGATAGAGTGTGACATTTTATCCCCCTGTGCTGCAGGTGGAATTATTAACCCGGAAACCATAAAAGAAATTAATTGTCGTATTATTGCAGGAGGTGCCAATAATGTTCTGTCAGATATTTCTCTAGGCGAAGAGTTGCACCAGCGAGGAATTCTTTATGCATCCGATTATGTGATCAATGCTGGGGGATTAATTCATGTAGCCTATGAAAAAACTCATTATTTGAAGGAAGAAATCATGGCATTTGTGGCCGGAATTAAAGTTCGCTTGCTGGAAATATTTAAGAGGTCTGCCGCAGAAAACCTGCCTCCTTGCCTGATTAGCGAACAATTGGCTAAAGAAAGAATAGCTGCTGGTAGAAAACTTTTAGCTCTCAGGAAGGATTTTTAAAAGGAGAATTTAAAAGTGTTAGACGGTGATAAGTCCGTATTGATATTTACAGGTCATTTTGGCAGTGGCAAAACAGAAATAGCCATTAATGTTGCCATAAAACTTTCGAAAAAGGCTAAAACTACACTTGTAGATTTAGATATAGTGAACCCGTATTTTCGTTTATGGGAAGAGAAAAGTAACTTGGAGAAACATGGTCTAAAAGTGATAGGTCCTAGTGATGGGCTGGAATACTCAGATTTGCCGCTAATTCCATTGGGAGTTTCTGGAGCATTGCAGGAAAAAAAAGAAATAACCATATTAGATGTGGGTGGAGATAAGGCGGGGGCAGTGGCGCTGGGAAGATTTAAACCATATTTAAAAAATAATTATGAAATGAATTTTGTTATCAATGCTAACAGGGTAGGAACTAGAGATAGAAAATCGATTATAAAAATCCTAAGAGAAATAGAAACATCCTCTAGATTAAAAGTCAGTGGCTTAATTAATAACACACACCTGCTAGAGCATACTACAGAAGATATTATCCTGGCAGGTCAGGAATTAGTTCTGGAGGTATCAGAGGAACTAAATATTCCCTACAAATATACGATTTTAGAAGAAAGCCTGTTTCAACGGCATATAAATATAGATAAAATAAGCTCAAAAATTATAACTATAAAGCTATATATGGAGGTTCTAGGGCTTAGTTTTTAGTTGACTATTTTTAGTTGACTAAATATTTAAAAAATAAAGGAGGCACGAAAGATGGAAAAAGTAATTTTCGATTTGGACTCTTGCAAAGCGTGTGGGCTTTGTGTTGCTGCTTGTCCTGTAAACATTATTGAGTTTTCTAGTCGTACCAACTTACAGGGGTTTAGACCTGCTATGGTCAAAAGACAGGAGGAATGTATTTCTTGTGGTAACTGTGCCCGGTTTTGCCCGGATGCGGTTATTACAGTATACAGAGAAAATCAAACAAGAAAAGCTAGTTAGAGAAGGAGGTTTTGGGATGATGACAAAAGTTTTAATGCGTGGCAATGAGGTTATTGGAGAAGCTGCTATAGAGGCAGGATGCAGGTTTTTCTTCGGCTATCCTATTACTCCCCAGAATGAGTTACCAGAATATATGTCCAAAAGACTTCCTGAGGTTGGCGGTGTTTTTCTGCAGGCTGAGAATGAAGTTTCGGCGATCAATATGGTTTATGGCGCTGCAGGAGCAGGTGCCCGAGTAATGACCTCATCTTCGAGCCCTGGTATGAGCCTGAAACAAGAAGGTATTTCTTATATTGCGGCAGCAGAGCTGCCTTGCGTACTAGTGAATATAGTAAGAGGAGGTCCTGGTCTAGGAGGGATTCAGCCTGCTCAGTCAGATTATTTTCAAGCGACCAGGGGAGGGGGGCATGGTGATTATCGCTTAATCGTTTTTGCTCCAGCAACTTTACAGGAGATAGTAGATTTTGTGCAAGATGCCTTTGACTTGGCTGATTTATATCGCATCCCAGTAATGATTCTTGGCGATGGATTACTGGGTCAAATGATGGAGCCAGTGGAGTTCAAGAAAAGGTCACCTAAGGAACTGCCCACAAAAGACTGGGCTCTTACCGGTATGAGAGGAAGAAAGAAAAATATCATTAACA
>CAZIRG010000101.1:0-6147 GCA_964541505.1 uncultured Syntrophomonadaceae bacterium
AGACCCCAAAAAGACTAAATCAACAAAAAACAACTCCGCCCAAGTTAGGATAATGGGGCAAGAGAGAGATAAACGAAGGTCATTTTTTGAAAAGTACTTTTTGGGGATTGAACCACTTTAAAATTTCAACTTCCACTTCATCTTGGACAAAATATCTGAGTATTCAGTGTTTATTAAAGGCATTATATCACTTGCAATATTTAAAAGTCAAAAGTTTTAGAGCCTAAATTTCATCCAGCGTAAATCGCCCCAGTTTTCCCTGGCGGAATTCAACCAGCACGATTCCGGCTGCTTTGTCGGTATCAATTCGCCCACCGGGCAGTAGTGCTCCCCTATTCTTTCCTATCCGTAGCAGCAGCTTTTCTGGCTCCTCGGTTATCGTTTCTAGGCTATAGCGCTCTTTGAGTCTGTCCGGATGTTTTTCCACTAGATATTGAAGTAGCTTTGTGCTGAGATTATAGTCATCCAAGAGTTCATATTTTATTGCCCCGGTAACTGCTAGTTTAAAGGCAGCTTCCTGATCATCAAGTTTCGTCCACAATATGCCGGGGGTGTCCAGTAACTCCATACCGGAAACTAGTTTGACCCACTGTTCCCCACGAGTCACTCCCGGTCGGTTGCCGGTTCTGGTGGCAGCGCGAGTCGAGATTTTATTAATCAAGGTAGATTTTCCCACGTTAGGAATACCAACCACCATCAAACGTAGCGGCATGTTTTTTCTGAAAGCTGGCTTATCAGCAGAAGCCAGAGATTTTAAAAGGGTGGGGATTTTTTTAATACCTTTACCACTGGCTGAACTGACTAAAACAGCATTAAACCCTGCTTTATCTAAAAGGTTTTTCCAGCGAGCCGTCATGCTTTCATCGGCCAAGTCTTCCTTGTTCAAAACGATTAACCGCTTTTTGCCCTGCAAAATATCATCTATAGCCGGATTTTTGCTACTATCAGGAATGCGCGCATCCCTGACCTCTATAACTAAATCTACCAGCTTTAATTTCTTTTTAATATTGGTGACAGCTTTAGCCATCTGCCCCGGATACCAGTGTAAATCCATGGATTCTCCCTCTCGGACTCCCGACTTGCTCGGACTTCCTACCTTCGCTCTCCGGACTCCTGACTCGACTGTCGCCATCGTCAGCACTCGTTCGTCCTCGTCCTCCTCGGACTCACCACTTGGTAGGAACTCGTTCAACACCTCCCAGGCGCTTCACCTATCGCCGTCGTCAGGACTCGTTCAGACTCGTACTCCTCGTCTTCACCCCTAGCCCCCTCCCAAATTAGAGGTGGGAAGTGGGAGGTTAGAGGTTAGAAAAACACCAAAGACTACCTTGGTTTGTACTTTTGGGTCACCTTTCCAACTTCCAACTTCTCATTTCTAATCCCCAAATAAGGGGAGGGGGGACTGTGGCTTGAACCTCGTCACTTGAACCTTGAACCTCGAACCTCGAACCTCGTCCCTCCAACATCTAACCTCTGACCTCCAACCTCCAAATCAGCCTCCAATAAGCCTTGCCGCCCAAGGTGGCCAAAAAACCAAGAAGGCTTTCCCTTTTATCTGTTCTCGGGAAATGAATCCCACTGTGGGATCACGGCTATCCATACTGTTATTCCTATTGTCACCCATAACAAAAACTGTATTTTCAGGCACAACTACCGGTCCAAAGTTTCCACTAGTAGATTCTAAAATATGGTCTTCTACAACAAGAACACCATTCAAAAAAACTGAGCCGTTTTTTATCTGAATTTCATCTCCCCCGACAGCAATTACACGCTTGATAAAATCCCTGTCGCCGGAAAAGTTAAAAACAAGTACATCCCCGGTTACTGGTTCGTTTAAGAAAAAATGAAATTTATTAACAATGAGTCTTTCCCCGTTAAGCAAGGTAGGCTGCATAGAGCTACCTTCTACTAGAAAAACTTCAAAAATAAAAAGCCTTATTATTGCCGCCAGTATAACTGCAATTACTATAGCTTTTATCCATTCCCATAATTCTTTACGCATTAAATCTACCTGCCTGTTTTAAAAGTTGGAAGTTTGAGGTGGGAGGTGGGAGGTGGGAGGTGGGAGAGTGTAAAAATAGGTATATGCATATAAACAACCTCCTTCTTAAATTAATGCCTTCGGCAACTCCATCAATCCGCAACTTGCATTTAAAAAAGAAAATTCCTATAAAATCAAGTTAATAGACGCTGATTTATATGATTTATATAATTTTTATGATTTACGTTGACTTTTTATATGATGATTTTAGCATATTTTAATCATAGTAATCAGCGCAAATCAGCGTCGAATATTTTTTTAAAAAGAAAATTCTTATAAAATCAAGCTAAAAAAAGGACTGCTCATGTCAGTCCTTTTACTTACGGCGGCGCTCTTTAATACGAGCTGCTTTGCCGGTAAGGTCACGTAGATAATATAGTTTTGCTCTACGAACCTGACCGTACCGTACAACTTCAATTTTTTCTACTTTCGGTGAATGCAACAAAAAAGTTCTTTCTACTCCTACGCCATAAGTTACCCGGCGTACAACAAAAGATTCTCTTATTCCCGCCCCTTTACGAGCGATAACCACACCTTCAAATACCTGAACCCTTTCCCTAGTGCCTTCTACAATTTTTACATGCACTCTCACAGTATCTCCAGGAGAAAACTGCGGTAATTGCTCACTATCCTTGAACTGTTCCTGCTCAATCTGTCGAATAATATCCATCTTAAGTACCTCCTTTGCTGAAATTTATCTCTAAAATAAATCTGGCCTTTTATTTAAAGTCTGCTGGTAAGCTTTCTGATGACGCCATTCTGCTATTTTTTTGTGGTCTCCCGACAAAAGTATCTCCGGCACTTTAAACCCTCTGAAATCCTGCGGGCGAGTGTATTGGGGATACTCAAGAAGACCGTCGGAAAAAGACTCGTCAGCCACTGCCTCCGCTGACAAAACTCCCGGCAGCAAACGAGTTACAGCATCAGCAACTACCATAGCAGGAATTTCACCGCCTGTCAAAACATAATCTCCGATCGAGATTTCCTCTGTCGCCAAATACTCTTTTACTCTTTCATCTATCCCTTCATAGTGCCCGCACAAAAGAATAAGATGATTTTTGTTCGTCAAATATGCTGCTTTTTTTTGGGTAAAAGGAGTTCCCCTAGGAGACATTAAAACAATATGAGACTCACCTGAAACCTTTTCTTGTAAATACTCTACTGCTTTAAAAAATGGGGCTGGTTTCATAACCATACCACAACCACCACCATAGGGATAGTCATCAACACTTTTATGCTTGTCGTCTGTAAAGTCTCTTAGATTGACAAGATTAAAAATAACCAGTTCTTTCCCTTGTGCCCTTTTAAGGATACTTTCTCCTAAAACTCCTTCAAACATGCCCGGGAAAATAGTTACTATACTTATAATCATTTTAACCCCCGAAACCCAAGTTGTAGTCTACAGTCCTTAAATCTCAAGCAACCCCTCCGGTACTGTTACCCACATTTCCCCTTCTTCAATAGACATTTTTTCGACTAGATGCTTCAAAGCCGGAAAAAGAATCTCTTTCGGCAGGTCTGTTGCATCTGGGGGCGGTTTAATAACGAAAATGTCATTACCCCCGCCGGCTTTCAAAACGTTTGCTATTTCTCCCAAAACATTACCGGAAGACTCATACACCGTAAGTCCTATCAAATCATCAATATAATAATGCCCCACCGGCAGAACAAACCTTTCTTCCCGGGGAATCTCGATATCCTGACCTCTTAAATCATCTGCTGCTTCCCTACTGTCAACACCTTTAAACTTGAACAGCCAAAGTCTTTTTGATCTGGCTGTTTTTTCGATTTCGTACTTTTCCCCAGCAATGCTAACCACATCCAAAAAATTAACTCTCTCCGGAAAATCAAAAAAAGGACGCACCTTAACCATCCCTTTAATACCGTGCAAAGCAACTATTTTACCAATTACAACCATATCTTGTCTCATAGTTAAATAATTTTCACAGTTGCTTTTTTGTTTTCCTTAGCAGCTGCCACTTTGGCTAATGCACGCAAAGCAGTGGCTACCCTCCCCTGCTTGCCAATAACCTTGCCCATGTCTTCAGACGCTACCTTTAATTCCAGAACAACAAAATCTCCTTCTTCAATTTGCTGCACATCAACTTCATCAGGTTTGTCCACAAGAGCTTTAGCTATGAACTCCACTAGATCTTTCATCGAAGAAAAACCACCTTTCGCCAGTGACTGAGTGACTGAGTGACTAAGTAACTAAGTAACTAAGTAACTCGCTGACTTCCATGCTCGCCTTTCAAACTGTTCCCCTTCTCCATTTAGTGGAGAGGGGGTTAGGGGGTGAGGTGCTAAACAATTCCTTCTTTTGCCAAAAAACTTCTCACAGTTTCAGATGGTTGAGCACCTTTGCTCATCCAGTCAAGCACTTTTTCCTTATCCACCTGAAATGTCGAGGGGTCGGTAGTAGGATTATATATGCCAATTTCCTCAATAAACTTACCATCTCTAGGAGAACGAGAATCAGCAACTACCACGCGATAAACGGGGCGTTTTTTGCTGCCTATTCTTTTTAATCTTATTCTTACGGACAATACTGTTCACCTACCTTTCTATACTCGCCAAGCTCATAAACTTATATTTCTTATCACTCCCTTAAGAAATAAGGAAATTAAAAAGGCAACTTAAAGCCTTTGCTAAGTCCTTTGCCTGACGATGTAAACTGTTTCATCATCTTCTTTATCTGTTTAAACTGCTTTAACAGCTGATTGACATCTTGCACTCGTGTACCACTTCCTCGGGCAATTCTTTTTCTTCTGCTGCTATTTATAATTTCCGGCTGTTGCTTTTCTTGCCTGGTCATTGAACTAATAATTACTTCTATCTTGGTAAATTCCTTTTCATCAACAGAAAGCCCTTTCATAGCTTTCTTCATCTTGCCACCACCGGGTATCATTTCCAAAATCTGGTCCATTGTCCCCATGCTCCTGACCTGCTGCAGCTGCTCTTTAAAATCCTCCAAGGTAAATTGCTGGGTGAGCATCTTTTTGCCTAATTCCCGTGCTTTCTCAGCATCCATCGAGGACTGCGCTTTCTCGACAAGCGAGAGCACATCACCCATCCCCAAAATCCTAGAAGACAGCCTATCAGGATGAAATGGCTCGAAATCTTTGATTTTTTCTCCCAGACCAACAAATTTAACCGGACAACCAGTAACCGCCTTGACAGAAAGGGCTGCTCCACCCCGGGTATCTCCATCAATTTTTGTCAGGATAACTCCGGTAATTCCCAGCCTGTTGTTAAATTCAGCAGCAATATTGACAGCATCTTGACCTGTCATAGCATCAACCACCAGTAATATTTCCGCTGGATCTACCGCCTTTTTGACTTTCTCCAACTCTTGCATCATCTTGTCATCTATCTGCAATCGCCCGGCAGTATCCAAGATAATGACATCCCGACCTTCCCGGCGAGCATGTTCTTTGGAAGCCTTGGCAATGCGTACAGGGTCAGTCTGACCCATAGTAAAAACAGGCAAATCCAAGGACTCTCCCAGAATCTGCAGCTGCTTGATAGCCGCCGGGCGATAAATATCAGCTGCTACTAAGAGCGGGCGATGCTGCTTCTTCAAATAGTGAGCAAGCTTGGCTGCCGAAGTAGTTTTTCCCGAACCCTGCAAACCAACCAGCATAATCACAGCAGGCGATTCTTGTAATAGAAGGTCGCTCCTGCCACCTCCCATAAGCTGGGTCATCTCATCATGAACAATTTTGACAACTTGCTGCCCGGGAGTAATACTTTTTAAAACTTCTTTCCCCAAGCAGTGCTCCTTCACCTGCCCCAAAAAACTCTTGACTACCTTAAAGTTAACATCAGCTTCTAAAAGAGCCAGCCTTACCTCTCTTAATGCTTGGTCAACATCTTTTTCCGTTAATTTCCCTTTACGCTTCAAGCGCTGGAAAGTATTCTGTATTTTTTCCGCTAAATTAGGAAACAACAAAACAAACACCCTCCAAAGAGTTGCTTTAAAAACAATCTTCTAAAATGCACTCGTCTTATTCTAAATTAAAGAGCCTCTACTGTCAAGAAAAAATGTCACGCAACTGCAATCCGCTTTTTTAAAATATCAACTACGAATAAGCTAATAATAAGCA
>CAZIRG010000102.1:0-6119 GCA_964541505.1 uncultured Syntrophomonadaceae bacterium
GAATAGATTTTTCCAAGGTATCAGTCGGCAATAAGGCGATAAAGTCCCTAGTCATTACATCTTTAATTTTCACACAGTCACCTGCCTGTTCAATTATAGGCATTGTTATACTGGTGTAGGCAAAAAACTAACATTTGTCGTAACTACTCAGGTTCAAAGTTCAAGGGTTCACGGTTCAAGGTTCAAGGTTGAGTAACAAGCCACCTCCAACTTCCGAGGCAGCGAGGACAAGTTCAATTCCCTTCTCCACTTTAATTCGCTCTTTTTACTGCAATACCTGCCAGCCCTGCAGTATCTTAGCAAAAAATTCGTAAATAAGAGCACTATAAGTAACGAAGGTAGAACAATCATTGCTCTGCCTTCGTTACTTATTATGATTACCAAACTCTAGCGCAGCGTTGAGGTTACCAAAGTTTTTTGCTTTTGATAACCAAACTTTTCATCTCTGCTTAGCTCATTACTTTCTTCTAAATCTATTTCTAGAATATCCTGAAACACACCAGCTACTACATCTTTAAACTCTTCATATGCCGGCTTGTTGCCAGTTTGCTCTTCAATGCTGGTTAAAGGTTCCAAGTAGTTATCTTTTATTTCTTTCGGCACCCAAATAACTTTAAAAAAATCATCCGGAACAAGTTTGCCAATAAAACAGATGGCATTCATAATTATCACATCTTCTCCCCCAAATTGACCAAAACTAAACCCGGCGATTTTCTTACCTCCTACCCTGACGCCTCCCCAATGTTTATACCAAACATCTTTTACTTTAAATTCTTTGAATACCCGGGTTAAAGCTTCACCAATTTTTTGATAAGTTTTTTCGAGACCAGGTAAATCTTTGGCATCATAAACCATTTGCACAAATATGGTAGATGCAGGATCTGCCAAGTTGATATCCCTTTCTCCCGTTATAATTATTTTTTGTAAATTTGGAACCTCTGGCCTTACTTCATTAATGGTGGAAATAAAGCTAGCTAGTGTTACCATTATTTTAGCTCCTGAATCATTAAGAACATGGATAATTTCACCACCCTTAAACATGGGGTTCATTGGAACTGCAACAGCACCTATGCGCTGTACTCCAAAATAGGTATAAATAAATTCAGGAATATTAGGCAACATTATAGCAACTACATCACCTTTTTTAATTCCTGATTTTAGAAGAGCATTAGCAAAGCGATTAACATTTTTTTCTACATCGTTATAGGCAATCTCTTTTCCTTCAAATATTATCGCTGCTTTCTTCCCATACACTTTTGCTGATTTTTCAATAATTTCTCCCAGTAAAATTTCACTCATAGTCAATCTCCCCCCTGATCTTTGGTCATATCTTTGGTCACCTCACGAAGATCAACATAACCTTTTCTTAACTCTTTTTTTAATACTTTTCCGGATAATACTTTTGGCAATGCCTCCTTAAATTCAATTTCAGCAGGCACCTTATAACTTGCTAAACGTTCTTGGCAATAAGATATTATCTCCTCCGGGCTGGCTTTTTCACCCTCGTTCAATACGACAAAAGCTTTTGGTACTTCACCTTTGGTTTCATGCTCAATCCCAATGACCGTAGCTTCCATAACTTTGGGATGTGTACTTAAAACTTCTTCTATCTCACGCGGATATACATTGAAACCGCCGCTAATTAGCATGTCTTTTTTACGGTCTGATATATAAAAATATCCCTCCTCATCTTTCCAGCCAATATCTCCTGAATATATCCAGCCATTTTTTATGGTTTCAGCTGTAGCGTCAGGTCTGTTGTAATACCCTAACATACCATATTGTTTACTATGAATTAAAATTTCTCCCCTTTCTCCCGCTGGAAGTTCTTCTCCCTTATCATTTACAATTTTCATTTGCAAATCACAAACATCCGGAAACAATTTCCCAACAGGCACCCCTATTGAACCTATTTTCCTTTTCTCTTCAGGATTAATCGAAGCGATAGCGGTGCACTCTGTCATACCAAACCCTTCAAAAATTTTAGTTTGAAATATTTCTTCGAACTCGTTTAATACTGTTTTGGTAACAGGTGCTGCTGCAGTAAGGGTAAACCTGAGCGTTTTAGGCAATTTAATGTCTTGCTTTTTAGCAACCTGTAGCAAATGGATAATAATAGTAGGCACAGCACAAAAAATAGTTGCTTTATGTTTAGCCATTGTTTCAATAAGCTTTGCAGGATCATACTGAGGGATAAGAATAATTGTAGCACCTGTCTGTAAAGCTGGTTTGACCAAAGCATTTAGAGCATACACATGAAACATAGGTAAAACGACCACAATTTTATCTGCCGGTTTTACTTTAATGGCACTTATACAAACCTGGGTATGATGATAAAATCCACCCATCTTTAACATGGCACCTTTGGGTTTACCTGTTGTTCCGGAAGTATACACAAGAGTGGCTAAATCCTCAGGGTTTTTCTTTTCCAAGGCAACTTTAACTTTAACACTTTCTTTGGCAATAAATTTATTAAAATGAATAGCCCCTAAGGGGGTAGTCCCTCCCCGCCCTGTTCTCGGCTTTTTAGCCACCCCTACCTT
This sequence comes from uncultured Syntrophomonadaceae bacterium, assembly GCA_964541505.1. Lineage (GTDB taxonomy): Bacteria > Bacillota > Dethiobacteria > PWVN01 > PWVN01 > CAZLTH01. Next base: position 2,544 of record CAZIRG010000102.1, read on the forward strand.
CTCTTTTTTAGCTTGTTCTTTGCGTACAAAAACATCAGCTCCGACCACAACCCCTTTATTCTGCGGCTTTTGTATTATCAGCGTATTCGGTCCCGTTTGACCTCCTAAAAACTTCCCGGCAATTTTCCCCTCCGCAATGGCTGCCGGGATAGCAACCAGATCAGAGGTATCAGCATCAGGTTTGTTTAACAGCCTCCATCTTGACATTGACAAATCTCCTCCTAAATAGTTTTAGGCATGTTACCAAGCAATAGCTTCATCTTCAGAAGCAGTTGATTCCATTTCCAAATATTCATCCACTTCTTCAAAGAAACGTGCACTGGTTTCTTCTGAAACTTTTTCAGTAAATAAACTGACAATAATCATAGCCGCCGTACCTGTAAAAACACATATTATAGGAAAAGGCATTAGGTGTAGCGGTGGATGAATATAACCGGCAATTAAGTGACCATATCCAACAACTATACCGGCAATAGCTCCCTGCCTGGTAGCTCTAGGCCACAAGATTCCCAACAAAAAAATAGGTAACCACATAAAAAGCCCGGCGGCTGCAATTATAGCAAAAAATGCAATTTGTTCGGTAAGCAGAAGGGCAGCAATAAAACTGCCTATTACAACAAACAGCATAATTATTCTAGTCCACAAGATAAATTGTTGATCAGTAAGATCTGGTTTAAAAACATGAACAACATCCCGGGAAATAATAATCCCTGCACCCATCAGTTGAACAGCCGCTGTTGATAAAGAAGCTGCAATAACTGCTAACAAGAAAAAAAGAGCCATCCATCCAAGTAAATACTGACCAATTATAATTTGCAAAATAGCATCAGCCTGCCCCCCTGTGATACCGGGTGCAACAGCCGGAGCTACCAGACTGCCAAAAATAGTAACCGCAACATAAATTGCTCCGGCAACTATCAGAAAAAGTATTCCCAACCATTTAAACACCTTAATATCGCGAGCACCCATAGTTGCTATAATTATATGTGGAAATCCAGCGCACCCCAAACCGGCTATAAAAGCTCCAATCACCATGGGTATTACATAAATACCTAGAGGACCTGGGATTCCCAGCTGTGCAGGATTATCTTGAGCAAGACTTTGTGCCGCACCTGTTAAGCCCCCCGGCAAAGCCACATTGATAACTCCAAACAAAGAAGCAAACAACGCCACTAAAAAAATAGAACCTAAAAAAACATTAACCCAAGCCACCCCACGCATTCCTCCTAAAATAACAACTACAGCCATTAAAATCGTCATAAATACAGCTCCCCAGACAACCGGGATACCAAGAGTTACATGCATAGCCAGTCCTGTTGCTATTGGCTGAATACCAATATAAGGGATTAAAGACATTACCAGAAAAATAGCTAGGCTAACCCTTACAAAACGAGATTCAAATCTTTCCCCCAGTAACTCAACAGGAGAAATAAAATAATTCAACTTACTTACCGTGCTAATTCTAGGACCTGCCATAATTAACATAGCTGCATAGCCTACAACCACACCCCAGCCCATATAACTAAATCCCGGTCCTTGCAGATACATGGCGCCAGGAAAGGCAAAAAGAGTCCAGGCACTTAAAACACCAAACAAGATAAAGAAAAGCATGACAATAAGCCCAAGCGAACGACTTGCTACCAAGTAATCCTCAGCTGTTTTAGCTGACAATTTATAACCATATATACCTATTAGTGTAACGATAATCCCAAAAAGAATAACAATAACTAAACCCATTTTTTATACCTCCTTTTTTTAACGATATGGCCAAAATTTACCGAGATAAACCGCAAAAGCTACTATCCAAATTAATATCAACAAAATTCCGCTAAATAGCGGAAAACTCAGCCAACCGAAAAAAACAGCGGTGCCATCAACAACGAAAGGTAATATCAAAATTATGACTAAAACAGATAGTACAAGTACGGCGAGAAAAAGCTTGCCGGGAGTATGCTTAGTCATTTCCCTCATATTTTTTCACCTCTTTTCTAAAATTATAAATTTTCGGAAAATTCTGTGCTGTCTGGATCAGCATAATAAGGCACCGGTGAAAAATAATGCCTGCCACAACCTGCTCCGGCAACTCAGGTTTAGATGCTATTTCCCACATAGGAATGCTTGATGTAAAAGACCCGGAAACGGCAACAAGCCTTTTCCGGGTCTTTCTTTTAGCCTAATAATTCCTGCAGCTTCATAGCCAGAGACATGTCGCCTTTAACTTTGATTTTACCAGATAAAAAAGCACTGGTAGGATTTAATTGTCCCTCCATAAGAGAAGTAAAATCAGCATCCGAGATGGTTACAGTTAGGTTAGAAATCTCGGCAAGTCCTTCCTTAACTTCTGCCTGGTCATCTTCGATGGCAATAGAAAAATCTCCCCCACTATCCCCGCTCAAACAAAACTGGTAAACCGAGGTTCCCTCCACCTTGCTTTCTGCCACCTTCCCTTTTACTTTAGCTACAATTTCCTGAAATGACATTAGACATCCTCCTTTTTGATTTTTTACAACTGTTTAAGTAGTCAAATCTCAACTTGCTTTAAACTTGTTGTGTTAAAATGTTTCTTTTCCCAAGTTAAATTCTACCGAAAATCCTTGCCTTTGTAAAGTATTTTTCTTATTTTACTAAATTTTCTTTCTCCTTACTGTTAAATTAAGAGACGATGGACGCTGATTTTTTATATGATGATTTTATCATATTCTAATCATATTCTAATCATACTAATCCGCACAAATCAGCGTCTAATATTTTTTTAAAAAAGAAAATTCCTATAGAGTTTAATTAATGGCTCAACCCCAAAAAGCCAAATCAACTGCTCATATATTTCACTTGTTTGCACTAACCTTATATAATGAAATAATGCAAATTTTATACCAACTTGCCAATAGTTAAAATATTAAAAATAACCGTAACTGCCCGGGTTGCCAGGTTCAGGGGTCACAGGTTCACGGTTACCGACAAATGTTAGTTTTTGACCTCTGCCAGTATAAGTATATTTTCAAACCTTCTCAAAAATGCCTGCGACTGTAAGATTTTCCGGACAGTTTTGACTGGTTTTGCATGAAAAGCAGACACTTTGTTTTTTTAGTTACTGCTATCCCAAAAAAATGTTCTGTAAAAAGAAGTGTCCTTTCAAGGCTATTTCCAAAGCAATACTACCTTTCCCCCTCTTTTTTATTATCTGGCACAATTTTTGCATTTTTTTAGTTATTGTGCACTGCAACTACTCAGGTTCAAAGTTCAATGGTTCACCTGTCTGCGTGCGACGCACAGGCAGGCGGTTCACGGTTGAGTTAACGAAGCCTACGCTGAGCGCAGTCGAACTGGGTAAACTCTGTTGAATGTGATGGGACTGTTTGAAGATAGAGGAAGCCCCCAGCCCCTAAAGGGGAATTTAAAGTGCCTAACCGTGAACCTTGAACCTAATAACCCGGGTAGCAGTTCGTGGCTTCATCAACTATCCAAAGAAACATTAAGGATGCAGGGCACCCAACCGTGAACCTAACAACCTGAGTAGTTACCAATTATGAAAGGAGGCATATTTAAAATTGAAAAAAATCAGAATAGGAGCAGGTC
>CAZIRG010000103.1:0-6083 GCA_964541505.1 uncultured Syntrophomonadaceae bacterium
CTTGCACAATCAAGTTTAGAACCTCTTTCCTGATTAGAGGATCAAGGCCGGAAGTCGGTTCATCCATGATAAAAACCTTAGGCATAAGAGAAAAATTTAGCAGCAAAGAAACCCTGATTTTCATGCCTTTAGAAAGCTTCTCCATCTTTTTCTTCTCTTCGATAGCAAATAATTTAAGTAATACTTGGTAGCGTTTTTCGTTCCAGGTCGGATAAATTTCTCTATACATATTGGTCATATCCTGTAGTCTAAACTGGGGATAATAGGAGAAAACTTCAGGGATATAGCCGATAGTCGCTTTTATCGCCGCTTCTGTATGCACATTGCGCCCGTCAATCAGCACTGTCCCCTGGTCTGGCCTGTAAATATCAACCATACTTTTAATCAAGGTGGTTTTACCGGCACCATTGGGGCCGATAAGCCCATAGATAGAACCCTTTTTAACATTGAGACTTACATTATCCAGTATTTTTTTACCGCCTAAATACTTTGTTACTCCCTCTACCTTAATCATGCAAACTGCCTCCCCTTCGTATCTAATCTCCCACCCATTCTGCTCCTCAAGCCAAAATTCAAAACTCTCGCCAACTCCTTGTTCCTTACCCCCGTCCCATGTCCAACCTCTAACCTCGCTCGGACTTCCTACCTCTCGGATTCCTGACTCAGCTGTCGCCTTCGTCAGAACTCGTAAACCCTCCACAGGAGGCTTTACCGCTCTCGCTTGGTAGGAACTCGTAAGCCATTCACCGGAGGCCTTACTACTTCTAACCTCCAAATCAGCCTCCAAATCAGTCTCCTTCAATTTCAGCTGTTATCTCTACCAACATTTTTTCTAAATCCGACTGTTTAAAGCCTAAATATTTGGCTTCCATGATTGCTTTTTTGAATAGCTGTCGCAATTTGATAATTTTTTCTTCCCGGCGAATTTTGAAATAATCTTTTGACACAAAAGCACCTCTCCCTTGCAAAATAATGATTACCCCCTGCTGTTCTAGTTCTCTATATGCTCTTTGCACTGTGTTCGGATTAAGTGTCATCATTTTAGCCAGTTCCCGCACCGAGGGAAGCCTTTCACCCTCTGATAACACCCCTCGTATCACGGACTCTTTAACACTCTCTATTATTTGTTCATAAACAGGTGTTCTGCTGCGATGGTCGATGTTATACAAGAAATCACCCCCTGAATTAATTAAATTGCCACAAGCGCTCTATTGATTCTAATACACTTAAGGCAATTATACGTTGTCTTTTTTGATTTGTCAAGCTATCGGCAAAAGAATCCCAGGGCAACCGCATATGAAAAAGTTTAATTTATTACTCTGCTCTGTGCCAAGCACACAGACAGGTATTTGCACCTATCTAAGCTGCGGTCGCTAGTGAATAAGTGGGTAAGTCAGCCTACGGCTGTAAGTGAGTAAGTAAGGACGAAGCACGACGGGGTAATTAGTCACACTTATCTACTTACTGAACCACTTACTCACTTACCTACTTATTCACTTACTCACTTATAAATAAATAAGGCTTAAGTGGTTACCTCAAAATTATAAAAATTGAAAGAAAATCCGTATGCGGTTGCCTTGCAAAAGAATCCAAAAATGCTTGACAAAGAAATTAAATTATGATATTAATAAAGATGAAATTCATTATCGTTTAAATGCCTATAGGAAGAAGAATTCTAGGCGATTTTTTTGCAACATAAATAGACGGCGACGTCGTCGTAAAATATAAATATAAAAGAGTTAACTTATTAGCTTTAAAATTTTAGAGCAAATTTAAGGAGTGACGTAGATGGGCAAATTCCTAAGAAAAACCAGAGAAGAAAGGGAAAATGAAATATTAGAAGCAGCCCTAAAAGTATTTTTGCAAAAAGGGTACAGAAAAACTACCATGGAAGATATTATCAACGAAACAACCTTGTCAAAAGGAGGTTTTTATCATTATTTTGGGAGTACTAAAGAAATTTTTTTTGCTCTTTTAGATAAGCAATCCAATGCGGAAATAGATTTTCTAACTGGGATAAAGATCTCCCTTACAGAGCAAAAAGATTTTGTTGACAAGATCGCCACCTATATCACTCAAAGAATGTTTGATAAATTTAAGGAACGAGAACTTTATTTAATGGGAGTTTGTGAAACTTTTGATGACCAAGATTTTTTGGAGCGTTTGCATAAGATGGAAGAAAAATATATGAAAAATCTGACAAAATATTTACTTGTAAGTTTAAATAAAACTGATACTAAAAAAATCGAAGAAAAATTAATCTTTTTATTAAAAATCTTTCAAGCTATGGTCATAAGCTGTCATTTATTTAAACAAGAAGATATTTATCAAAAAAATAAAGCCTACATTAAAAACTTATTTACTCAAATTTTGGCAGATATATGATTACCAACAGAGCTGACGCATGACTTTTTAAACACAAGCACGCCAACACTTGCGAGAATTAAAGACAAGAAAGTTTTTTGCACTACTTTTAATAAATAGACGCTGAAAGACGCTGATTAATATGATTAATTAAGACGCAGATTGAATGTGATGAAATATGATTTATATGAAAATATTAAAATTATAAATCATAACTAATCATAAAAAAATCATAAAATATCAGCGTCTAAGAATCAGCGTCCATCATAAAAATCATAATAAATCAGCATCTATTTTTAAATATTTTATAACTGATTTCAGGCGTCAGTGCTGGATTACCAAATTAGTAGTTGACAACTTTCAGTTTTCAATATCAATCGTGAAGATTAAGCCCAAAGTTTAGATAAAGTCTAGATTCTGAAAGAAATAAAAAAATGCTCAAGTTCAATAGTTATTATAGTTTGTGTCTTGAGCAAAACGAAAGGAATGGAGCTAATTATGAAAAATCAGAAAAACAATAAAACACAAGAAAGAGAACAACTGCTCTCTTTGAGTATGGGTAAGTTGTTTAAAAGACTAGCTATACCAGGAATAATAGGTATGGTTGTAATTGGATTATACAATTTAATGGATGCAGTTTTTGTAGGACAATTAATTGGGAAAGAAGCAGTAGGTGCAGTTGCGCTTGTTTTTTCGGTAGTAGCATTTAATCAAGGAATTCTTCTTTTAGTGGGTAGTGGCTCAATGTCAATGTTATCAATTGCCCTAGGGAAAAAGGATCATGAGACTATTGACAAATTACTTGGCAACATGATTGTGAGCATATTTATTATGTCTGGAATATACTCAGTCTTTGTCTATTATAATACAGAGTGGATTGTTTCGTTTATAGGTGGGGCAGGACTAATTGCAGAACTGGCTACAAGGTATCTAAGAATCATTTCAATTGGTATGATATTTGCGGCGCTTGGTCCTGCAATGAATTTCCTTATTAGGGGCGAAGGAAAAATGAAAGCAGCAATGTATTTTGCTGGGGGAGCAAGTCTTTTAAACATTATATTAAATCCCATCTTCATTTCTACATTTGGCATGGGAATAGAGGGAGCAGCTATCGCAACAATAACTTCACAAATTATTTACATCATCACACAGTTTATATTCTTTGGCAAAGGAAAGAGCGTTATCGCACTTCAAAAGGTGAAATTGAAACTAGAAAAATCTTTATTACCTAATATTTTTAAGGTTGGCTCGGCACAACTTATAATGATGACCATGGCTACAATACAACAAATTATACTTTTTAGAAGTTTACAACATTATGGCGGTGGAGAGCATGTGGTCATTATGGGCGCAAGCTATAGAACATTTATGTTTGCTTACATAGCACTATGGGGCATAGCCCAAGGGATGCAACCAGCTATCGGCGTGAATTACGGTGCAGGCAAAATGCAGCGTGTTAAAAAGATTTTCATCAGTTTTACATTATACGGGCTAATAGTTTCCTCAGCTTTATGGATTGTTTTCATGATTGTCCCGGGAGTAATTCTAGGCACTTTTATAACAGATCCTATCGTGGTAAAGAACGGAATTCCACTCTTTAGAATCCTTAATATAATTTTCTTTGGATATATATATTTCTCAACTTCGATAAATCTGTATATTGGACTCGGAAAAGGTAAGGAAGCAGGCATACTGGCCACAGCAAGGCAGATAGCTTTCTTTATTCCTCTAGTTTTAATTTTGCCAAGAATGCTTGGCGCTATTGGTGTTTGGATTGCACTTCCGTTAGCAGATTTGTTTACTATGTGCGTAGCCATTATTTTTCAAAAAAATACATTTTCAACAGAGAAGTCCAAAAAGCGTAATATCGAAGGTTTTGAGTGTTGTAATAAGAAGATTTAACAGATTGGAGTTAACATTATTAAAACTGCTCTTCTCTAAAACAGTTGGAGCTACAAAAAATATAAGTCATTGCTAAGTAGTAACCTTCTGCCTTAGGAAACAACCGAACTAAAAATAAAAAAACATAACATAATTGGAGTGAAAAACATGCATTCTTTCATTACGGCCTTCTTGGCTACTTTTATTGCTGAAATAGGAGATAAAACCCAGTTGGTAACCTTAACCATGTCTAGCCGCTATTCTCCTCGCCAAGTTTTCCTGGGAGCAATGTTGGCCTTAGCACTGGTTACAGGACTGGGAGTCGCAGTGGGCGAACTGGTTGCCGGTCTTTTCCCCAGACATCTTGTAGCGCTAGTCAGCGGTCTCTTTTTCCTGTTTATGGGTATCTATACTTATTTTAAAAAAGATGTTGCTGAAAATATCCACGCTAAAGGAAACTCACCTTTTGGACAAACTTTTGGTTTAGTCTTTTTGGCAGAAATGGGCGATAAAACTCAATTAACAGCAATGGCACTTACTGCAACTTTTGGCACTCCCTTGCTGGTTTTTACCGGTGCTATGTTGGGGCAGGCTCTAAACCACGGCATAGCCGCTTTTTTGGGTGCTCGCTATCTCTCACGCTTGCCGGATAAATTCTTAAAAATAGCTACTCTGTTCATCTTTGTCTTTTTTGGTTTACTAATGATTTATGGTGCTTTCAAGGCTTAAACCCTTCTTTTGTTAAGTTGCAATCCTCCAGTTCAGCGCTGACGCATGAAAATAGTTATAAAATATTTAAAAATAGGAGCTGACTCATTATACTTTTTATAATCTGACTTCAGCTCCTACAAATAAAGATAGACTTCTGCTCCATCCAAATCTTCTCCATACAAATCTTTCCTTATAACAGGTAAAACCACCTGTTTCTAACATTTTTTGTAACTACTCAGGTCTATTGAGCTGTTTTTAAAATTATCTCAAAGCAGCTTAGCTAACTAGTTACATTATTTCTACAAAAAAAATTCCGCATGGCAATAAAAAATTCCGCAAAGTAATGTGCAAAAAAAGTAATGTGCTATACTACTAAATAATGAAATTTATTCTCAAGAAAAAAGGTTGGCAAGCATTACTTCTACAACAGCACTTTGCCGCTGCATAAAAGTTAAGGGGGAAAAATAGTGGGTGAAATAGGAATTTCCATAAAACGACTAATAAAATTATGCCTGACCGAAAGCAATAAAATGCTTGCGGCTATTCTCTTAGCAGTAATCAGCTTTACGATTTCAATAGTTCCGTATTATATGATTTACAAAGTTATTACCGAGTTGACTACCGCAGACCCACAAATGGATCAAATTATAAATTATACCGGCATCGCTCTAATAGCTATAATTATCAAGGTTACCTTCTTCATCGTAGCAACAGCTATATCGCACAGGGCAGCATTTGAAATACTCTACAAACTCAGGCTGCAAATAGCAAAAAAATTATTAACTTTACCGCTAGGTTATTTTGCTAATAAGGATTTAGGTGCCACAAAAAAAACCATCAACGAGGATGTCGAAAAACTAGAATTATTTATTGCGCATAATGTATCCGAAATTACCGGCGCCATAACCTTGCCTATAGTTACCACCATTTTTTTATTTTTTATGGATTGGCGAATGGCTTTAGCAACTATTGCTATTTTACCATTGATATTTCTCTTTTATGCTTTGTCAATTAAAGGTGCTGAAAAATTGCTGCCTCAATACACAGCACTACTTATAAAAATGAATACAGCTATTATTGAATATACCAATGGTATGCAGGTAATCAAAGCTTTTGGACTTACAGCC
>CAZIRG010000104.1:0-6060 GCA_964541505.1 uncultured Syntrophomonadaceae bacterium
TATTATTGAATATACCAATGGTATGCAGGTAATCAAAGCTTTTGGACTTACAGCCGCTTCCTATAAAAAATTAAGTGAAGCTTGCCTTGAATATGCCAAGTTCCAAGTAAATTGGGGGAAAGAAACTTTTAAATATTTTAATGCAGCTACCATACTTATAAATTCTGGTATTGTAATCATCTTTCCCTTAGGAATGTTCTTTTATCTTAGCGGAACCTTATCCCTGGAAATGTTTGTTTTATTTTTACTTATTGGTCAGGGATATTCACAACCACTAACAAAAATTATGATGTTTATGCATACGTTTAGTCAACTAGCACAAGGAGAAAAAGAAATCCATACCCTGCTCAACGAAAAAAGTCTGGCCGAACCTAAAAATCCACAAACTCCGACTGATTATAATATTGAATTTGTTGAGGTAGATTTTGCTTACGAAAAACGACAAATCTTAGATAAAGTATCATTTGTTGCCAAGCAAAACGAAATAACAGCCTTAATAGGGCCATCTGGAGCCGGAAAAACAACTATTGCAAGGTTAATCCCTCGCTTTTGGGATGTTGATGCCGGAGAGATAAAAATTGGCGGCGTAAACGTCAAAAATATATCTACTGCAAAATTAATGCACATGATCTCATTTGTTTTTCAAGATGTATTTTTATTTAATATTTCTATTAAAGACAATATTAAATTTGGCAAAGACAACGCCAGTGATGAAGAGATAATAGCAGCAGCTAAAGCTGCGCAGTGTCATGATTTTATAACTAAACTTCCAGCAGGTTATGATACAGTCGCCGGGCAAAGAGGAACAAAAATAAGCGGCGGTGAAAAACAGCGCATCGCCTTGGCGAGAGCAATTTTAAAAGATGCCCCGATTATAATCTTTGACGAGGCAACTTCGGCTACCGATCCAGAAAATGAAGACAAAATACAGGAAGCAATAGCAAAACTGATTAAGGGCAAAACAGTCATCGTAATCGCACACAACTTGTCAACTATTGTCGGTGTTAACAAGATTATACTAGTCGAAAATGGTCGCATAACAAAACAAGGTCAACACTTGGAGCTTTTGGAAAAATCTACCACCTATAAAAACATGTGGGAAACCTATGTTAAAGCAAATACTTTGATATTAGCCGGAGGTGAAACAATTGTTTAAAAATTTACTTAAGCTGTATGGTACACAGAAGCATCTTCTTTATAAAACAATCCTATTAAAAATTGTCGAGTTTATGTTTTTAGGTAGTAGTTTTGTGTTTATTTATTTAACAATAACAAATTTATTCACTGATGCTCTTACCCAACAACTAGGCATTTATTATGTTCTAGGGTTCCTGCTCTGCCTGGGATTAGCTTATACCGTAGATAATACACAAAGATATTCCATCAATGTGCAAGAATATTTCGTTTTTGCCAAAGAACGTATCAAGTTAGGTAATTATCTTAAAAATCTACCGATGGGATTTTTTAACAAAAAAAGTGCCGGTGATTTGAGCAATACCCTAACCGAATCTATTAAAAGCATCGAAACAGTTCCGTATCTGTTTGGTAAGATCGTAGCTATGTTAGCAGCTTCTGCTATGTTTTTCGTAGCGTTTCTAGCCGCCGATTGGAAAATGGCTGTCGCCGTGTTCATAGGAATACCGTTGGCATTTTATATGCTGTTTAAAGTTCTTAACATTGGAGAAAGAGAACTATTAGTGAGGCAAAACATACAAGGTCGTGTTTCTGAAGCTGCAGTAGAATTTGTGAGCGGCATCCAAGAAGTTAAAGCTTTTGGGAAATCTGCCAACAGTCTGAAAAACTACCAGCAAGCAATAACGGATTTTAAGGAGCAAAACCTAAAAATAGAAAAGATGGCCTTGCCTAAACTGTTAACCTACCAATTGGCCATAGACATCGGCTTTATTCCCGTAATGCTACTAGGTGCTTACTTGTTCGTTATCCAGGGAGAGCTCAGCCTCCCCCTATATTTGCTAATCTTAATCGCAACATTGAGACTCTACCTATTGCTACAGGAACTAGCGGGAAATATGCTACCCATTAAAAATGGCCATGCCGGCTTAACAAAAGTGAATAATATTTACGAAAACGAAGTACTACCAGAACCAACAGTCAGCAAAAAAATAGAGCATCACTATATCGAATTTAGTCAGGTCAGTTTTGCTTATGAAGATGAACAGGTTCTTAAAAATATTAGTTTTCAGGTCCCAGAAAATACAATTACCGCACTAATGGGTCCTTCTGGCAGCGGTAAAACAACAATTATAAAATTGCTTGCTCGCATGTGGGATATAAAAGAAGGGGAAATCAAGATTGGTGGTATCAATATTAAAGATGTTAAAGTAGAGGAACTTCTATCGCATATTTCCATGGTTTTTCAAGATGTTTATCTGTTTAACGATACTATCGCCAATAATATAAAAATAGGCAAGCAAAACGCAGCGGACGAAGAAGTTATTAACGCTGCGAAAAAGGCTAACTGCCATGAGTTTATTATGACCTTTCCAGACAAATATGAAACCATTGTCGGGGAAGGCGGCGGCAAACTCTCAGGTGGTGAAAAACAAAGAATCTCAATTGCCAGAGCTTTTTTAAAAGATGCCCCAATTGTTTTACTTGACGAAGCAACCGCCAACATAGATCCGGAAAATGAATTAATCATTCAAACAGCCATTAATAAGTTAATCAAAAATAAAACAGTGATTGTTATTGCTCATAAGCTTGCCACTATAAAAGCTGCCCAGCAAATAATAGTCCTAGAGCAAGGGAAAATCGTACAGCAAGGTACGCATGCCAAATTGAGCAAAGCTGCCGGCGGAATCTATAACGATTATAGAAGGAGAAGGCAGAAAGCTAGGGGGTGGAGAATTGCTAATTGATAGATGAAAACAGAGGAATTGTCAGGTTCACGGTAGGATGTAGAATAAGGTTGGGACTTTTACCCAGAAGCGTGTCAAAAAAGAACCGTCCCCAGTGGTTTGCCAAAAATAGCAAGGCAGCACTTTGTCTGCCCTGCTATTTCTTTTGCTTAGTAATCTTAAGCATTTTTAGCAACACTAATTGCCCAATCTTTTGCCTCATCTAAAGCATCATCTACATCTCCATCAACTTTAAGGGAATCGTTAACTATTTTAGCACCGCATTCTTTTAATTTTTCTTCAATACTCGTTACAGCATCGCAGAAGTTGTCTGGATACCCCTCACTATCTCCGGGTCCAAAAACAGCTACTTTTTTATCTGTCAGGAAGTCCTTGCTAAAAGAATCATAAAAATCTATAAAATCATCTTGTAGCTCGCCTTCCCCCCATGTCGAGCAACCCATAACAACCAAATCGTAAGCCGCTACTTCTTCAATCTTCGTCTCTGTAACATTTTTAAGCGTTACTTCTTTGCCACCTTCTTTTAATCCTTCCACTACCGACTCTGCTAGTATTTCTGTGTTTCCCGTTGTAGATCCAAAAATTACAATTGCCTTACTCATCTTTTTTCCTCCTTTTATATTAATTTATTTGTACCCTATTTTCTAGTAAGGTGTTCAATTGTCTTCTCACCTTATATCTAGCTTCCCTAAAACTTTTAAATCTTTTTTGTGATATATATTTATTCCCATAAACTTTCCATCCATTACTGCAAACATAATTTAAATTATTTTTCCCTAAATATCCTTTTACATCCTTCAGAGGATACCCTAGGAATATTCCTATTTCATGCGGAAATTCATCGCTGTTTAACTTGATCATTAAATATTCTAAGCAATCTTCAAAAGAACATTTAATCGGATATCCTAATTCTCTAAGAAATTCTACGACTTCAGGCTGATTTATTACTTTCTTTAATTCTTGTTCATGATAAAAGAAAACATGTATCCTTTTTTTATGTCTGTTAACCACTCGCATTTTTACATTACTATTTTTCAAAATACAATCTTTGCAATTTTCCCAACTTATGTTACTGCAGTTATTATTGCTGGGAAAATTAAGGAGCTCCGCAGGTTTTACTCCTGCAATTGTAGCGCCTATACGATCAATCAAAGATACTAAATTTTCACTGTTACCTTTACAATTCTTTATGTAATTTGCAAAATTCATTACTTGCTTTTCTAGCCAATTTTCACAGTGTGCCAGGTTGTTCAAAGATGTTTCCCCCTAGGAGTTTTAGAATTATTACAAAAGTGGGCAATCTATAAAAATCCCTCCTATCCTTTTAATTCTATTAGCAGTTTTTGCGAATATCTAACCAGCTTACTAGCTAAAGTGCTGCTTTTTAAAAATTAAAATAAGTTAAAGTGTTTTTATTTTCTTTTCTCAGAGTCTTGACATGTCAACACAAAACTTTAAATGGCTGGAAACTTTAGAACCTCTTTATCATCACAAAATATTATTAAGTCCAGTAATGAAAACCACTATGATTATCAGTTAGATAATATCACGAATAATAATCATTGTCAAGAAAAAATATAAAAAAATTATCACAAGTGAAAACATGCAAAACTTCCGATTGTTATCTCTTAACAAACCCCCTCCAGTGGTTTTACAGAATATGCTGCCAGGGCAATTGAGGCCATCTTGCCATAGGGAGATTCATTTCTTGATGTTAATATAATAGGCTTTGAGGCGCCTAGCACTAGACCAGCCATTGTACCAGAGGCAAAATAAATAATTGCTTTTCCGAGCAGATTCCCCGCTTCAATATTAGGTGCAATAAGCAAATCGGCTCTGCCAGCAACAGTGCTTTTTATTTTTTTATGAGTAGCAGCCTCTACATTAATGGCAACATCAAGAGCCATGGGTCCTTCTACTATAGCACCTGTTATTTCTCTCCTATTTGCTGCCTGCATAAGTTCAAAAGCATCTACGGTTGAGGGTACTTTTTTATTTACCTTCTCATTTGCTGTTAAAACTGCTACTTTTGGTTGTTCAATATTAATCGCCTGCAGAAAGGCAACAGCATTATTTATAATTGCTTTTTTTTGTTCAAAACCAGGATTAACATTTATACCTCCATCAGACATATATATTAATCTATAGTAACCGGGTATTTCATAGGCTGCGCTTTCATTTCACCTGCAGCAGCTCTTTTTTCAGCTTCACTAAAGTCTTTGGTGCCTAAATAAGAATACAACCCTCCCTGGCTGTTAATTAATTTTATCATTTCTTTTTCACTACGCCCACTGTTATAGCAAATATTAATTAGGGCAAGTGCAGGTAATGTTCCACAGCGCTCAACTGAAAAAGGACCTTCGTTGTTAGCATTGTTAACATCAACCATTCTACCCTGACAATGTGCTGAAACAGAAATACCACTGCCAAGATGGACAATGATAAAATTTAATTTATTGTATTCTCTCCTCATTTTTGCTGCTGTCCGCCTAGCAACAGCTTTCATATTTAAGGTGTGTGACATGCTCAAGCGAGATACCCCCTCTAGTCCGGAGTATCTCGCCACTTCATCAAATTCATCTACAGTAACAGGGTCTACAGTGTAAATTGGGATGCCATATTTTTTAGCCATAGGAAAAGCCATAACAGCACCCAGGTTAGAGGCGTGAAAGCCATAGCGACAAGAACTTAAGTCTTGCACCATTAACTCGTTTACGATATAAACTCCACTGGCAAGCGGTCGCAACAGCCCCCCGCGAACTGCAATTGCATCCATATCTAGTGAGCAATCCTCTCTCTTTAGCAAGTCTAAAATGTCTCTTGCCCTAAAATCAGCTTGCTCTCTAATATTCCCAGGATTAATAAAATCATTATCTTGGTAGCGAATAGTTTTTTTTAAAATACAACAATCATCATGGAAAAAACCAATTTTCACAGATGTTGAACCAGTGTTCAGTGTCAAAACTTTAACCAATTTTTACACCACCATTAAGTTAGTGACTAAACAACTAACTCAGCCAGCCTACGCATTGTGTACAAACAGACGCAGACAAATGGCTAACTAACTAATCAACTAACCAGTTCACCTAAACCTTCTCCACCTTCACCGCTGAAACTTTAAGTCCAGAAACTACCGACATGTTGCAAACTGCCGGGTCGGTTAGAATGTTGACAGCTGTGT
>CAZIRG010000105.1:0-6030 GCA_964541505.1 uncultured Syntrophomonadaceae bacterium
AACGAGGCTTGCTGAGCAAACTCTTCTCCTACTTCTTCTGGCATGGGCGGACCAAAGCTAATATCATATCCGGCAACAATCCTATCAACATCTTCCGGCTCTATATTATATTTCGCCAGTTCAAAGTGCATCAGCGCCTGTATCAGGATAGATGGTTCATGGAGTATGGCACCTATGAACTGAACTTTCTGCGCCATTCCTTTGGAGAGTTCTTTGATCTTCATTTTACCTGCGTTCTTTAAGTTAAATTTGTCAAGATAACTGGCTATTCTTTTTTTGGCTTTGTTTTTTGGATATTCTTTAAGTTGAGCAAGATACAGTAATATGCTCATCACCTTGACATCTTTATATAACCCTCGTTCTTCCAGCAGGTATCCGATCTGGGATAAAAAGTTTCTGTTGCTTTGAAAGTTAAACTCAACCTCTCCTGAATCCGGACGTATTATGTCCATAATGCTTCTGATTACAGTAGTCTTCCCGGCTCCATTCGGCCCAAGGACGCCGAGTATCTCACCTTTACGAACATCAAAGGAGACGTGATCCACGACCGTGTTTTTGCCAAACTGCTTGGATATACTTTTTACGCTCAATACTGTTTCCATAGTTTTATTTCACCACGCAAGTTAATTTGTTTTTTCCTGTCTTCATCACTATCTGTGTTTTTTTGTAACTACTCAGATTATCGCTCTGTTCTTAAAGTCTTCTCAAAGTTGCCTAAGCTGTTACAAACCTTTCACCCTTTCATTTCCGCTTATTACTCTTAAAATACTCTGCTAATAAAACATGCATATCATCATTATTAAACCCTATCTTGTACATACGCTCAACAAACCTTTTAACATTTTCCTTGGCTATTTCTTGCTTTAATTTTATGACAGCGTCTTTATCCTGGCTAACAAAAGTACCTAGTCCTTTTTCTTTAAACACAATCCCCTGCCGCTCCAGCTCTGAATATACCCTGACAATTGTATTCGGATTAACTTTCATTCGCACAGACTGCTCCTTGATCGAAGGAAGTCTTTCGTCAGATTTTAAGTTGCCTAATACAATTTGATATTTAAGATCATTCATGATTTGCAAATAAATAGGTTCTCTATCATTGTAATCCACTCACCTACACCCCCTACAGAAAAGTAAATTAATTATACCTCATATGTCCTTCATTAGTACCTTAACACAAACCATAAATATAGTCAACTAGTATGCTAGTATGCTAGCAGTAGGATATGCCTGAAAAATAAACATATTCTGTCGTATTCCGGTGTTAGCAGAAAATAGCGCAAAAAATATCTTCCCAGAAGCTAGGATAATGGAACCATCTCTTTATTTCTCTCTTTGGTTAAAGGGAAGTGGCGGCAGCAAGACGAATATATCAAATAACTACTGAAGCATTTTACAAGGAGTGAATCAAAAAAAAATGGCAACTAGAAAAACATATGGGAAGACATGGTGGGGGGAAGCTTGGATTCAGGCTATGGAAAAAGTTGACTATGATAGCAATCGTCTGCCTCGTGGCAAAAGATATGCTAACGGTGGCATGGTCACAGAAATCATTATAAAAGATGATACTATCAGTGCTAAAGTAGAAGGTTCACGGCGCAAGCCTTATGATGTTAAAATAAATTTAAAAAAATTCACAAAGGCGCAAATTTCCCATATCAAAAAAAATATTGCCACCGATCCAGCTCTGGCCGCAGAGATGGAACTGGGGCAGTTGCCGCCAGAAATATTGACCTTGCTGGAAAGTCAAAAAATACACCTTTTGCCCACCTCTTGGAAAGACATAACAGCCAACTGCTCCTGTCCCGACTGGGCTAACCCCTGCAAGCACTTGGCAGCTGTTTATTATATCATCGCTAATGAAATTGATAAAAACCCTTTTTTACTATTTACTTTGAGAGGTTTAGACGCCGCAGACCTGTTGCAAGCAGCAGGTTTTGTCTCGCTGGGAAAGACAGCAGAAATAAAAAAAGAAGCGTTTGTCCCTTACCAAGAACTAAAGGTCACACAGGTCACAGCAGCTGAGCCAAACTCCTCTCTTGAGTTTCCACTAAATTTAAGTTCTCTGGCAAAAGAAAAAAAAGAAAAGACTATTCTGAACCTCCTGACCGACTCTCCTTTGTTTTATTCTGCAGGTAATTTCAAGGCTATTCTGCTACAAGCTTATAAAAATATAGCAACCTCTTTGGAACAGTTGGTTTTGCTTGAAAACAGTTTCTCTTTTAAAAATACTCCTTTTTACTTGCTCTACCCACCGGCAAAGACAACTTGCCCTTGGGAGAAAGCCGCTTTTTTTGCTTTACCTGAAAAAAATCTACCAGACAATATTATAAGTGAAACCAAAACAATGCCTTTTCCATTAGTAAGCAATGGGGAACTAATCTTAAAAAGAAAAAAAGGAGAACTTATTCCTGCCTCCTCTCTCCTAGATCTCTTTTTAAAACTCCCCTTAGAAGTTTCTCCTGCCAAAAGTTCTCCTGCGGCTATCTTTTTGAGTGCCGCCAGTGCTGTTGCTCAAGCCCTAGCACAATCATCTTCCTTTCTGCCAGAAATTAAAAAAGAGCAAGATGGCAGTTTTTTTATCACCTACGTACCACTTACTCGTACCAAAGAAGCCCGGGAGGCTATTGACTATTTGGCAAGTATTATCCCACCAGGCTTTATTTTCCGTAAAAAGAATAAGACTGTACTTCCACCTAGAGAAGCCGTCCTAGAAATTTTAACCTTATTTCTCACTCACCTAGCACACTCCTTTGCCGACATCAAAGAGTCACATAAAATTTGCCAAGCCTTTTTTCAAGGGAGGAACTACCTTGCGCAGGAATTTGAGGAAAAACAAACAGCCAAAGCTATTGCCGATTGGTTAGCTAGGGTTAACTTGCAGTTTGAGAAAGTCGCACCTGTTGTTAAAATAACCCTGCCTCCTCCTAGGCAAGAAGGCTTTCACCTAGATATTGAAATAGAAAACAAAGAAGACCCCTTGGCACCACTACTACCTCTGACCAAAATATTTAAAACACAGAAAAATATTTTCTTACTCCCAGCCGAGACAGTGCGTCAAGAAGTATCTCGCCAAGTAACTATAGCCGCAGCCTATTTCCCAGCTTTGAAAAAGATTCTTAGCAGTAAAGGAACAAAGCCCCTGCTACTTGATCCTTCGGCTCTGGCTGAATTCCTCACCAGTGGGCAAAGTTTATGTGCGTTGTTGGGTCTCAAAATAATTATTCCCAAAGAACTAAAAACTCTCGCCACGCCCCAGATATCACTAGAGGTCAAGTCCAAAAAGGAAGGGGGAGAAAAAGTTTCTTATCTTAACCTGGATAAAATGCTATCTTTCTCTTGGAAAATCGCCGTGGGCGACCTGCTGTTAACTAAGAAAGAATTTAAGCAGCTAGCCAACTCCGCCGCCGGGATTGTCAAATTTAAAGATAGCTACCTGCTGCTAGATCCGGCAGAAGTAAAAAATATTATTGCCAAGCTAAATGACCCTCTCCCCTCTCTCTCGTCAGCAGAAATTTTACTCTCTTCTCTCACCGGGAAAGTAGGAGATACTTTATTTACTCCAAATAAAATGCTTAAAAAAATGCTTACCACGCTCCAAGAGACAGAGCCTGTAGCTATTCCTAAAAGTCTAAACGCTACCTTAAGACCTTATCAGGAAAGAGGCTTTAAATGGTTATATAGCAATCTTAGCAAGGGCTTGGGTTCCTGTCTAGCCGATGATATGGGACTTGGTAAGACTATCCAAATCATCGCCCTTGTTTTAAAACTCCAGGAAGAAAAAAAATTAAATTCCCCCGTTCTAGTTATCTGCCCCACTACCCTGGTCGGAAACTGGGAAAAAGAATGTTCCAGGTTTGCCCCATCGTTACGGTTGGCTCTTTATCACGGACCAAAGCGTAGGCTCACCACCACTAACATTGATCTCATCATCACTACCTACGGCACTGTACGCCAAGACATAGCAAAATTCAAGAAAAAAACTTGGGATATAGTAGTTATCGATGAAGCACAAAATATTAAAAACTCCTCTAGCGCCCAGTCAAAAGCGGTAACTTCCCTCCCAGCCGGAGCCTGTATCGCTATGAGCGGTACGCCAGTAGAAAATCGTCTTACAGAACTATGGAGTATCTTTAATTTTTTGAACAAAGGCTATTTTGGCTCTCAAAAAGAGTTTGTGCGACGCTTTGCCTTACCGATAGAAAAATATCGCGATCAAGAGAAAATAATAACCTTAAAAAAAGCAATTGCCCCTTTCATTCTGCGCAGAATGAAAAGTGATAAAACAATAATTAGGGATCTGCCCGACAAAGTTGTCAAAAACGAATACTGTTATCTCACCAAAGAACAGGCTGCCCTCTACCAGCAAATAGTAGATTCTATCATGCAGGAAATTGAAACCAGTGAGGGCATCGCTCGCAAAGGATTGGTATTTAAACTGATGACTTCATTAAAGCAAGTCTGCAATCACCCGGCTCTTTATACAAAAAAAGGTTCTGCCGCCAAAGAGTATTCCGGCAAAGCTGAAAAAACCATTTCTCTTTTACAACAAATTAGAGCCTCGCAGGAAAAGATATTACTTTTTACCCAGTATAAAGAAATGGGTGATCTGCTGGCAGAAATAATTAAGCAAGAATTTCAGGAAGAAGTCCCCTTTTTCCATGGCGGACTATCCCGGCAAAAACGTGATAAAATGATAGTTGACTTTCAAGAAAAAAATAATTCTTTCATTATGATTATTTCTCTGAAAGCTGGCGGCACCGGCTTAAACCTCACCACTGCCAGCAACGTTATCCACTACGACCTCTGGTGGAATCCTGCTGTAGAAGACCAGGCCACAGACCGTACCTACAGAATTGGCCAAACAAAAAATGTCATCGTGCATCGGCTGATTACCATCGGCACCTTTGAAGAAAAAATTAATGAAATGCTCCTTGCCAAAAAAGAACTAGCCGACTTGACAGTTTCCAGCGGCGAAAAATGGCTCACAGAAATGTCCAACCAAGAGTTACTGGCAACGTTCAAACTAGCCCGTCAGTAGCATAATATTTCTGAGCCGCTCTTCAAAAACATAAATCAGATAAATTCTATCATTCCATCAGATCACACGTTCAGAAACATACTTAACATATTGGTAATAAAGTACCCTCGCCTCAGAAATGCTCTCGAAAACAATTCTATCATCAATGTTTTCGTAGTCATGCACAATAATATTCCGCTCTCCCGTAGAGGGAGCGAGCTTTTGTGCAAAGGCCAGAGGGAACAAACCTATTTTAGATGCCTCGAAGAAAGAATTATAAGCATCAGTCGGGGGAGGTTTACCAGCATCAACCACCGCATGAGTATTGATGTCTATAGCCACATCTATAATAAGTTGCAATAATCGCTCAACAATACGACGATGCCGAAAATCATTCAAGTAATCTTCCAGCGTAACTTCTTCCATCGTCTGTAGCTCTGCTAAATACCCTGTTAGTTTTTGTAATTTGCGATTAACCACTATAGGATCAACCATCGGCCTCGCTCCTTTCAATCTCTCTCCGCAGGTAATCTTCCGTAGCCTGGTAAAAAACCCGTGCATCATTGTGTTCTCGCAAAGCCCGAGAACAAAAATCGGCAAAAAGACCTTTTGTTTTCTGATAAAGCGGTCTACCGGTTCTGGCCACCTGAAATTTGAGTAAAGGAGAAGCATGATTCAAAACTACCAGATCAATGTTCCCTGTTTTTAGATAATTGATTATATCCCGTAGTAATTGCCTTTTGGCACGAGCCGATTCCAGTACGTCCGGCAACAATTCCACACCTTCCAGCCAAACAGCCAAATCAAAATCACTTCCCGGAGATGCCCGCCCTGTAGCTTGCGATCCAAAAAGAATGGCTAAAGAAATATTATGCTCCTGACAAAAAATATTAAAATCAGAACTATCAAGATCTGTCAGACACATCACATTTACCACCTTCTATAATGTCTGAAAAACAAATTGTCTCTTTTTTCTTTCCCTTTCTAATCTCTGCTTATCCCCTGTATTC
>CAZIRG010000106.1:0-6023 GCA_964541505.1 uncultured Syntrophomonadaceae bacterium
TCATCGTCTTTGTCATCATCATCTGCGTCTGCATCTGCATTATCATCATTATCCTTAGCCTCACCATCTTCTATCACTCTGCCATCTGGCAGCACCAAAGAGAAAACATCTATCTCGATAGTTGCCTCTCCGTCCAGTTCTACTTCCCCGGTAACCGTTATCTCGTCACCCACAGCCAAGTTCAGCTGGTAAGAACCCACTGCATCATCAAGGTCAACAAGGATTTCTCCCGTATCATCCTCCAGCAAATAATATTTCTCGCCAAGATCTCCAACCTGCTTAACAACTGTTCCTGTAAAAGTAACTTTTTGATCTTCTACTGCACCACCCAATATTTCTTTAATCATCATCTGCTGGGTATCCTGTGCCGCCATTGCTTGTTGCGCCAAACCAGTCACCAGAAACATACTTACCATCAATATGCTCAGTCCTGCCGCCAGCCACCTCTTAATTTTCTTACCACTTAAAATTGCACCTGTTACCATTGTTTTTTCCTCCTTCATTTTTTTTCTTTGCTTTATATTTGAGAGTTGCTCGAGCTATACCGTCACCCTCTACTTCTTATAATGCTACTTACAAAAGAAGGTTGCACTCTAAAAATTAACTTTAGATAACATTTCGGAGGATAACACTTTAGAAAAAAGAGTAGGAATCAATTCCAGTTCATCAACATGTAAAGTGCGCAAGTCCAGTAAAAGCTGGTCTTGTTGCAGACGTAAAATCAAAGGGGGTTCTCCCCGGCGTAGTTCTGTTGCCAGACGACTTACGGAAATATCTGGCACATTAACAGCGACCAAGCAGGTAGGCAAGCGAAGAAGAGGCAAAGCGCCAGCACCAACAGTAGAAAACCCCTCCTTAACCCGAACTTCTCCCCTATCTCCAATAACCTTACTCAAAGAACGAGCAAGAAGATGCGCCCGAGCTTCCAGCTCCTTAAAGGACATTGTTAACATGCGTAAAACAGGAATTTTCTGCAAAACTGTCTTTTCATCTAGGTAAAGACGCAAAGTTGCCTCCAAAGCAGCAAGCGTCATTTTGTCAATGCGTAAAACCCGGGTAAGCTGATTTCTTTTCATCAAGGAAATATATTTTTTCCGACCTGCTATTATCCCTGCTTGAGGACCTCCTAAAAGCTTATCCCCACTAAAAGTCACCACAGCAGCCCCGGCAGCCAACCTCGCCTGCACAGAGGGTTCATCAACCAGACCATATGAGGACAAATCGCAAAGAACGCCGCTGCCCAAATCTTCTAAAACAGGCAAGTTATATTCATCGCCCAATACCACCAACTCTTTTAAATCCACAGCAGAAGTAAAACCTACTACCCGGTAATTACTGGTATGTACTTTCATTAAAAGTGCTGTTTCGGCATTAATAGCCTCCCTGTAATCTGAGAGGTGAGTCTTATTGGTAGTGCCTATCTCTACTAGCTTAGCTCCACTTAAAGACATCACGGCCGGAATACGAAAAGAACCACCAATCTCCACCAGTTCTCCGCGTGATACCGGCACTTCCTTGCCTTGAGCCAAAGTAGAAAGAGCCAGCAGTACGGCTGCCGCATTATTATTAACTACCAAGGCAGATTCCGCTCCCGTCAGGTGACAAATAAGCCCCTCTACGTGGGCATACCTCTCTCCTCTCTCTCCTTCTGCTAGGTCCATCTCTAGGTTAGAGTAATTACCACCCACCTCGGTCACAGCTCGCAAAGCCTCTGAAGATAAAAGAGAACGCCCCAGATTAGTATGTAAAATTGTACCAGTAGCATTGATAACTTTTCTTAACTTCTTGACATACAGTTTTTCCGCTAACACTAAGCCAGCCTCTGCCAACGTTGCTGCGTTAAAGTCCAGTGTCATCTCATCCTGCAGCAGAATCTTTTCACGCCATAAGGAAACAACCTTTCTTGCCCCCTGCAGCAAAAGCGGGCGAGGAATAGAAGAGCCCTCTTGCAAATCTTCCATATACTTTAAAATAGCATCTACGGCAGGTAACTGCCTCAACATCATCTGTTTTTCATCTTCCAAAGCAACACCCTCTTAATTAAAATCCATATTCATTTTACCATAACTTTACCATAACTAAGAATATTAAAACAAGATAATTGTAGAAATCTTTTGTATTCTATCACTCTTTTTAACTTCCAATACAGCACACAGCCCCTAAAGGTGTCAATCAAAACGTCCCCGCACCTAGCCCCGCCTCGTTCACTATCATAGTTTATCCCACTCATTCACTGTAATCTTACGGTCTATGATCCCTTCAACCTCTCGAATCATCATTCGAAGTTGAGTCATAGAGTATTCAGCATTGTTCAAATCAATCTCGGCAATCACTGGCAAAGGATGACCTAGCTTAAGACCAACCAAAATCCAATCTTCAAGAATAGAGCGCAGCTCATCTTCACATGTACGCAATGTGGTCTCAAACGCTACTACCCCTTTGCACTGAGGAATTCGCCCGGCAAATTTACCATCTTCCAGTTTGTCATAAACGGCATGCGCTATAAGCTGATTCACATATTCGGTAAGGATAAATCGAACCACCATCATATACCTCCTAAGTTGGAGGTGAGAGGTGAGAAGTTGGAGGTTGGAAAGGTAACCCTTGATATTTATTCTAACCTCTATTTAAGGAAAAAAGACGAAAAGGAGAAGAGACAAAAAGAGGCACGAGAAAAAGCCCCCCCTTATTAACCTCGTTCCCCTCTTAACCTCGTTTCTCTAACCTCCAAACAATACCTCTAACCTCGCAACCCAAAACTCAAAACTCAAAACTCAAAACCCCGTCCAACCTCCAACCTCCAACCTCCAACCTCCAACTTCCAAAATTGGCGGGAGTAGATGGGAATCGAACCCACCGCAGGGGGCTGCCCTGCCACTGGATTTGAAGTCCAGGAGCATCACCAGAATACTACCTACTCCCCCAAGTTAATAAACCAAAACCACAAAAGCTAATTCCTCGTCCAAACCGTTTCTAATTGCCAACCTTTTCTTCCTCAAGCAAACGAATTGCTTGTTCCAAGAGATTAGCGGCAGAATCAAAAAGTCCCTCATCGACAGTAGGATATTTTTCCGGGTCAAAGCCCTCCCTTAACTCCAACACTTTTTCCCAGCTGCTGATTGCCCCCGTAACATCTTCCATGGCATGGTATAAAAAGAAACCATAACCGAAATGAGCATAAGGATGTCCCGGGTCTTGAGCAATAGCTTCCTTAAATGTTTCCCTTGCTAAATCATTGTCGCCGGCATAATAAGCTGCTACAGCCATATCTATGCGTATATCAACATTCTCAGGTTCAAGCTTCAATATTTTTTTATAAACCTCTACAGCCTGTTCAAAATATTTAACCCCTGCATCTAAGTCTTCCTGTCCCATAAAATAAAGTTGCCCAATCTGAAAATAAATGCTGCCCAGTTCCGTCAACAAAAAAATATTATTAGGATCATCATCCAAGACCTCCGCCAGTTGAACTGCCGACCCTTTAGCCCCCTCAATTAGTTCCTGTAAATCAGATCCCTCTTCCTGCCTTGTTTGCGCCGAATTAGACAATAAATCTCCAACTCCGGCAAAGATACCAGCAACAGATGTTAAAATCAATCCGACAATTGCCAACAAAGAAATGACAACATAAAGTTTTCTATTTTTTCTTCTCATCTTGCTTTTTCCTTCCGACGTTTCTTCATTTCCAGCCCATTATAACATTTAAGCTGGAAAGAATCAAACTAGTTGCTTTAAAAACTGACGCATGAAAATAATTATAGAATATTTAAAAGTAGACGCTGATTTTTTATGATTTTTATGATTTTTATGATTTACGCTGATTTTTTGATATATTAATAATTAAATACTTGTTTATTGCTAATTATATCTGGAAAACAAAAAATTTACTTACATTAATTAATGTTTTTATCATATTTAATCATATTAATCAGCGTCCTTCAGCGTCTAATGTTTTTAAAAAGAAGAAAATTTATGCAAAATCAAGCTAATAAAAATAATAAAAAACTTCCTCAAACATTAGGCTGAGGAAGCACGTCGACACTTATCAAATAAGTCTGACTCTAGCTTCAAAACAAAAAAATTGGAATAATTGCTTCTCCCAATAATTACTTCTCTCGAGGCAAAGATGAAAAAACAACTCCCTTTTGCACAGATTTTAGCAATGCCGCTTGATTCTCCGCCTTAATAGCTTCATAAACTTCCTGGCGATGGACACTGACCTCCCGAGGTGCTTGAATTCCTAGCCTAACAAAATCTCCTTCTATCCCTAAAATTTTCACATTTATATCATCACCAATAAAAATACTTTGCTCAACTTTGCGCTTTAAAATAAGCATAAAAAATCTCCTCTTGCTAACCGCAACTACGTCGTTCTTCAGGAGAAAAAAGATAATGGCGCGTAGTATAGGGCACATCTTTTAAAACCAACTGGCAGGCCAAGCCTTCTGTCACATTAACCAAAAAAGGTGCCAGCAAGTTAGCTGTCATATCTATCATTCTCTCCGGCACAGTAATAATAACAAAAACCTCTATGTTTTCAGGGTCACTCTTTTCTCCAAATAAGTTTTTTAAGTCTTTACGATTTACTGCGATTTTATAGTCTTCAAAAAAAGATTCCGGCTTGGTCAAAAGAAAACCCGGACCATCTTCGGCTTCTAACCAAAAAAACAGGGGATTGTCTGGAACGGGCTGCAAAGTATAATGTAAAATTTCCTCAAAAGCCAAGATACCTCGCACCATCCTAAGATAAACTTTTTTGTCTGTTATTTTTTCACCCGATGTTTCACCTACTTTTTCAACAGTCATTTATTCACCTTCTTTACCTACACTTATTTGTCCTCTAACGCAAAAAGTCCAGTAGCGTTGATTCCATAACTTTAGCTCCCGTAGAAAGAGAAGCCCGATAAACATTTTCCAAAGAAGTAAAATGCATAATAGCTTCCGCAAAATCTACATCTTCCAATTCAGAACGCATACCAGTAAAATTTATATTTTCAGCTTCATTATTAGACAAAGTTAATTTCAAACCATTAACAAGAGCTCCTAGAGATGCTCTCTTATCCAAAACATGGTCAATAGCTTCAGTCATATGACCTATAGACTCATCAATCTCCGATGTGTTCCCGCTATTTAAAGCGTTTCTCAACTTATTCATGTGAGCAAAAATTCCTGACTCTATACCTAGCTCTTGTTCGCTTATATTTATCTTAAACAGCTCTTGTCCACTTATATTGCCCTGAATGGTAACGCCAGGTGCTACTTCCCAGTCAATAATGCCGTCATCACCGTTATAAGTCACCACACCCACATCATCACGCTCAAAAGGAACCGTAGTGGTCTTGAACCCACCAAAAACCTGCCTCCCTTCATAACTGGTATTGCCCAACTGCACCAAAACGCCTGTCAACTCGTCAACTTCCATGGCAATAGCTTCACGAGCTGCAGGCGACATAGCACCGTTGGTACCGGCTACAGCTAGTTCCCGAACTCTTTGTAAAACTTCATTAATACCCTGCAAGGCATCTTCCGTTACTTCTAGCCAAGAAGTAGCAGAATTAATATTTCGCCGGTACTGGGCGTTTTTACTCAAAGAGATGGTAAAACTCATAATTCTAGCCACTCTGATAGGGTCATCAGATGGTTTGCGCATGGCTTTGCCTGAAGAAAGATCCTCCTGCAAGCGATTCATAGCTCTCAAGTTCTGCTGTATGTTACGCAAGGTAGCATTTTTAACCATCCTGTTAGTAATTCGCGTCATTCCCATCATCCGCACCCACTTTCTATAAATTACTAAATCATTCTATTGATAAGCGTATCAAACATCTCATCTAGAGTTGTAATCACCCTGGCTGAAGCCTGAAAAACCAACTGGTACTGAATCATAGCAGCCACTTCATCATCTATCGCCACACCGGAATAAGAATCCCTTCTTCGCTGCATAAGTTCCAGAAGATGACCTTGGTTTTCCGCCATACGAGCACTCTCCTGGGCATCTACTCCTAAACGAGCAATGCTATCCCGAT
>CAZIRG010000107.1:0-5975 GCA_964541505.1 uncultured Syntrophomonadaceae bacterium
CAACCGCAAAATCCGCACCCTAGTTTTAGACCAAAAAGAATTTGCCAACCTAAAAGATAAACTAACAGCAGATAAGGCACTGCTGGTTTGGGGGACCATCCCCATTTCCCTTGAAAAACATTAGACGCTGATTTGCGCTGATTAGTATGATTAAATTATGATGAAATCATTATAAAAAACAAGAAATCAGCACAAATCATAAAAATCATAAAAACCTGTGGTGAGCAAAGCATGTCCTGAGCGACTGTAGGGAGTCGAACGGGCCGAATCCATCAGCGTCCATCGTATCTTAATTTAAACTAAAAGGGAGGATATTAAAATTGCAAATAACTCAAGTTCCCTTGCTAGATTTAGCGGCTCAAAACGGACCGTTAAAAGAAAAAATCATGCAAGCAATAGAAGAAGTTTATGACTCCGGTAAATTTATCATGGGGCACTGGGTGCAGCAGTTTGAAAAAGAAGTAGCTGCCTACTTGGAAGTCAAACATGCCCTAGGTGTATCTTCGGGTACCGATGCCTTACTTCTTGCCCTAATGGCCTTGGGAATAAAGCCGGGAGATGCAGTCGTCACTACCACCTTCTCCTTTTTTGCTACTGCCGGTGTAATAGCAAGAGCAGGTGCTACTCCTTTCTTTGCCGACATAGAACCAGATACATATAACATTTGCCCACAATCTGCCGAAAAAGCTATTTTAAAAGCTAAAGAGCAAGGCTACACCATAAAAGCCCTCATCCCAGTACACTTATATGGACAATCTGCCAACATGACTGCTATCATGGTCTTAGCCCAAAAATATAACTTAAAAGTAATCGAAGATGCCGCCCAAGCTATAGGTGCAAAGTACCCCCTAAACAGTAAAACAGTAAGTGCTGGCACCATCGGCCACTGCGGTTGCTTTAGCTTTTTCCCCAGCAAAAACCTGGGCTGCCTAGGTGATGGTGGTCTAGTAGTTACCAATGATGACGATTTAGCAGATAAACTAAAACTACTAAGAACCCACGGTGCCCGGCCTAAATACTACCATGCCGAAATAGGCGGCAACTTTCGCCTAGATGCCTTACAAGCAGCAGTTTTATCCCAAAAACTACCTTATCTAAACAATTGGCACCACCAGCGCAGAACCAACGCTACCACCTACCGGAAACTATTTGCCGCAACTGATTTGCTAAAAACAGGATATCTACAACTACCTGTCGAAACCTATCCTGAAACAAAATTCGGGCATATCTACAATCAATTCGTAATCAGAGTTAAAGACCGTGAAAAATTACGGACACACTTAGCCAAACATAAAATTGCCAGCGAAATATATTACCCCGTACCGTTTCACTTACAAGAATGCTTTAAAAACCTCGGCTACTCCAAAGGCGACTTCCCAGCAGCAGAAAAAGCAGCCCACGAAGTGCTGGCTATTCCCGTTTACCCGGAGATAACGAAAGAGCAACAAGAGTATGTGGTGAGTAAGTTGGTAAGTGAGTAAGTTGGTAACGAAGAAAGGAGAGCCAAGAATCCTCTCTCCCCAACCCTCCGTCCCTACTTACTCACTTACAGCTGGTGAAGACGACGAGTGAAGACGAGGAGTACGAGTCTGAACGAGTCTGAACGAGTCCTGGCGACGGCGATAGACAAGTCAGGAGTCCGGAAGGCTGACTGACCTACTGATTCACTCGTCCTTATGGCACTTTAGCCACATCATGCCCGAGGCCACCATAGGAGAAAATTGCAATATAGGCCAAAACGTGGTAATATCACCAAGGGTTAAACTAGGCAAAAACGTTAAAATCCAAAACAACGTTTCCGTATATACAGGTGTGGTCTGTGAAGACGATGTCTTCCTAGGTCCAAGCATGGTATTTACTAACATTAAAAACCCCCGCAGCCACATCAACAGACGCGATCAATACACCCCAACCCTTATCAAAAAAGGAGCCACCATCGGCGCCAACGCCACTATCATTTGTGGTATAGAAATAGGCGAATATGCCATGGTAGGTGCCGGGGCGGTAGTAACTAAAGATGTGCCCGCTCACGCAGTGGTTTACGGCAATCCAGCGGAAATTAAGGGGTGGGTTTGTAAGTGTGGATTGCCCAGTGAGACAGTGAGTAAGTGAGTAAGTTGGGAACGAAGAAAGGAGAGCCAAGAATCCTCTCTCCCTAACCTCGTCGTTCTTCGTTCCTACTTACTCACTTACAGCCTGACGAGTAGGTAAGTGAATAAGTGAATAAGTTGGTAACGAAGAATAGGGAACCAATAGTGTTTCTTTCCCTCGTTCCTACTTATTCACTTACAGCCGGCAGGCTGACTTACCTACTTACTCACTCGTAAAGGCTGACTTCATATTTCGGTTAGCAGATGAAAGTCTGTTGCACTTAGAATTTCAAAGCAGCTATGCCAGTGAAGACACTTATCACTTTTTAACATATGATGTTCGCTTGCACAAAAAATACCGGCAAAAAATAAGGACAGTAGTTATTTACATCCGTGATGCTACTAAAATTGCTCACCAAATAGAAGCTGGCAGTGTTACTTATAAGACGGAAACAATATCCCTGCACGAATATGATGGGGATAAAATATATGCCGAGGAACAGTATAAAATAGCAGCAGGTGAAAAACCTGACCAGTTAAAGCTAATGTTTTTGCCACTAATGAACAGCACCAACTCGGTGTCCGAGCAAGCTAAAGCAGCTATTAAACTGAGCAAACAAAGTAATTTGCCTAGTGAGCAGCTAAGAAGCTTAATTTCTGCTATAATAGTCTTAGCGAACAAAATTTTAACCAAAGAAGATATAAATAATATTTGGGAGGAGATAAGCATGTTAAAGGTCATTCAATTTGCCGAAGAAAAAGGCATAGCAGAAGGCAAGGCAGAAGGCATGACAGAAGGCATGGAAAAAGGTGTAGGAAAGGGCATGCGAGACATCATATACAAACAATTGCTGATTAAGTTTAAAAACATACCAGTTGAATACAAAGAAAAGCTGAAAACCCAAGACCACGAAAAACTGGAAATCATCGGCATGAAACTAATGGAAATGCAAAAACTGGATGAACTGAACGAATACTTATCATAAAAGGTGCTAGCGGTATGGTTTTTTGATTCTAGCAAAGGGGATGGAGACTAATGGAGATAAAAAAGGAGTATATAGTAACAGCTAACAATCAAAAAAGAGCAGTGTTGATAGATATAAATACCTTTGAAAAAATGGAGGAAATTATTGAGAATTATGGCCTTGGCAAGTATATGGAGGAAGTTGAAACAGAAGATGTTTTATCATTAGAAGATGCTACAAAATATTATACTACTTTAAAAAGGTGCTTGAAATGAAATGTTTTTATAAAAAGACTTTTTTAAGAGAATTGGCAAGCTTGCCGCCCAATTATCGAGAAAGAGTTGAAAAGCTAGTTTTTGAGAAAATCCCCAAAACAAACAATGACTTGAGTGTGTTAGATATAAAAAAGATGAGTGGATACAAAAATTATTACAGGATAAGAGTAGGCAAATATAGGGTAGGATGTAAAATAGAAAACAGCAACAAGATAACTTTTTATAGAGTTAAGCTTAGAAGCAATATTTATAAAATTTTTCCATAGAAGCAAAGAGGAGACCGCTCATGGTTGCGATTAGGCATGTTCAAGAAATATCGGAAATTAGTAGGGATGCTAAGGTTTGCGAACCGTCCCCATTTGCCCTTCGCTTGCCCCTTGATTGAGGAGATAAGGGAACTCGTGAAAGATAAAGGAAAGAAGGAGAGATAACGACATGAATGTAATGAAAATGGAACAGATCGAAATAAAGCTTCCTCAAGACATAATATTTGCCATGCGGGGACTGGAAAAACCAGAATGGGTTAAAAAGAAATTGAAAATAGCATTGGCGATCCTTTTATTTCAAGAAGGATCCATATCGCTTGGAAAGGCAACAGAGCTGACAGAAATGAGCAGAGTCAGATTTATGGAAATCTTAAAGGAACACAACATCCCCGCCTATGAGTATGGTGAGAAGAGTTTTGAAAAAGACCGGCAAGCGATAGACCGCTATTGTGAGATGGTTGAAAAATGAAAGTTTTTCGGGTTACAATAGATAGCAGTTGTCTTATTGGATTGGCACAAATAGAGATATTTGGACTGTTAAGGGATGTGTTTGCTGAGATATATATTCCTGACGCTGTATATGAGGAAGTTGTGGTAAAAGGAAGAGGTGAAGCCGGTTCTAATGAGACCGAATCTGCAGTAAAAGATGGTTGGATATTCGTGAAGACTGTAAATGATGAGATAGCCGTTAATGCCTTAACAACAAACTTAGGCAAAGGGGAATCCGAGGTTATCGTTCTTTGCAGGGAATCAGGATTTGATTATGCGCTGATAGATGAACGGACAGCAAGGGAGAAAGCAGCACTAATGGGTGTAAATACGATGGGGGTCTTGGGCGTCATGGATTTGGCAATTGAGATGGGATTTGCCATAGATAAAAAGAAGCTTGTTAAACAGTTGAGAGAAGCAGGTTTCAGAATCAGCGATAGACTTTATAAAAGGATGTTTCCTAACAATTAAAAGAAGATCGCTGTGCAAGTCTCGGCGAGTTAGTAACCGGAACCGTCCCCACTTGCGCCCCAGTGGTGGAAAGAAAACAAGACAAGGTAGAATGTGGTGAATGTGGAGATTAGTGAATAAGTAGGTAACGAAGAATAGGGAACCAATAGTGTTTCTTTCCCTCGTTCCTACTTATTCACTTACAGCCGGCAGGCTGACTTACCTACTTACTCACTCGTAAAGGCTCACTACTTGCCAGTTGTAAAGCGGTGTTTACCGATAGTGGCGGGCTGCAAAAAGAAGCTTATTTCTTTGGCAAGTATTGCATTACCTTTACCAGACATAAAATACGAATGGCTAATAGAACTAAAATATTTAAAAGAAGGCGAACGCAGCAACCTAGAACAAGCCAAACAAAAA
Source organism: uncultured Syntrophomonadaceae bacterium (assembly GCA_964541505.1). Lineage (GTDB taxonomy): Bacteria > Bacillota > Dethiobacteria > PWVN01 > PWVN01 > CAZLTH01. The sequence goes on from CAZIRG010000107.1 coordinate 4,956, forward strand.
GGGCTAGCGCAACTGCAAAAATACGTCGCCAGCAAAAACCTGACCAGAAAGAAATCTCTTGACAAAACACCCCAGCTAAGATATTCTTTCCCTATAAAGAATAAATGCATTGCTCATAAAAGGAATTTGAACCACAAAATCCGCACCCTAGTTTTAGACCAAAAAGAATTTGCCAAGCTAAAAAAGCAAGCTGACAGCAGAAAAGCAAGCAAGAACTGTCCCCGCTTGCGTCTAAGGAGGGTATTGCCATGATGATGAAACCATTATTTGTAAGGGTTGAATGGGATAATGAAGCCTGCGTATGGGTTGCTACCAGCGACGATGTTCCTGGTCTTGCAACCGAACAAGATACAATGGAAGGTCTCATCAAAAAGTTAAAAATTTTAATACCAGAACTTCTTGATGCAAATGGAATAACAATCGGCAGTGAAGAAGTACCCTTTGAAATATTGACACGCCGGTTTGAGATTGCACAAGTCAATGCATTATGAGCGGATATACTAAAAAACTCAAGCAACTATTGCGTGAGGCCGGGTGTAGCTATGTCCGCCAGGGAAAGGGTGACCACGAAATATGGTATAGCCCGGCAACAATGATCAAATTTGTGGTCGATGCACACATTAAGTCTCGTCACACAGCCAATGGAGTGCTCAAGCAGGCTGGCTTGCCTAAACAGTTTTGATTCAATCGAAGAACGTTTTAAACCGCAAGAACCGTCCCCCTGGTTCACCCCATGCACGAATATGATGGGGATAAAATATATGCCGAGGAACAGTATAAAATAGCAGCAGGTGAAAAACCTGACCAGTTAAAGCTAATGTTTTTGCCACTAATGAACAGCACCAACTCGGTGTCCGAGCAAGCTAAAGCAGCTATTAAACTGAGCAAACAAAGTAATTTGCCTAGTGAGCAGCTAAGAAGCTTAATTTCTGCTATAATAGTCTTAGCGAACAAAATTTTAACCAAAGAAGATATAAATAATATTTGGGAAGAGATAAGCATGTTAAAGGTCATTCAATT
>CAZIRG010000108.1:0-5968 GCA_964541505.1 uncultured Syntrophomonadaceae bacterium
ATATTTATTCCAAAAGAGCTGTTGGACAGATCGAGAACTTTTGACTGTCAAGCTAATAAATAATATGATTTTTCTAATCTTAAAAAATCAAGTATAGTAGGAGCAATATCTAAATTAGTTATAATGCCGTATCTTCTAGTAGTTGCAGAGGTAAGTAATCCTCTTTCTGTCTTCTTACCTTGGTAAATGATTACAGGAGTTAACATCTTCCCTGTTCCTAAATCATTTTTAGGTGGAGAGGGGACAAAGAGAATAAAAAGAGTATCATCAGTATATAAAGCAAAACCTATTTCACCTAAAAAATCATTTAAATAGTTGAGGTTAGACTCTACTAATTTTTTATGACGTTCCGGAGTTAAATTGGCAAAATACTCATCTAAACGATAGAAATCACCCCACTCTATTAAAAGAACATGGCTTCTTTTGAAGTATTCTTTAAATAAGGCAACAATATTTGCGGCATCAAGTCTATGACCAAAGGGAAAATGAGGGTCTTTGATTAAGATATCACCACTAACCAATCCCTCGCCGGCCTTGCCTGCGAAATTTGTTAGCATTAGAGGAGCGAACCTGCGGGGTAAATTAGTATCAGAGTTTCCGAGAATCACGATTCTTTTCCTTGCCTGAAACAATTTTTCACCTAAGGCTCCCAGAACTACTTTATGGCTTTTTGCTTTATTTCTGGTAATAAGCTCAGGTAAGCTCAAAAAAACTACCGTTTCCTCTCCTTCTGGCAATAAGCCATAGCACCGATAATGGATATCTCTTACCAGTTCTTGTTGGTATTTTTCCAGCAAGTTAAATCCCAATGCAGCACCTCTTCCTCCCAAGGCTCTTGTGCCAGCTCCAAGAGTAGCATAGGCATTTTCAGTATTAGTAGCACCACCTGTTCTAGTATTCATCAATCCAAGCACACCATATTCGATTAAGTGGTTTATGTGCTCAAACTGGGATCCCCTTATTACTAAATTATCAAATGACAATCGATCTACAGCCAGCAAGACAACTCGCTTTTCAATTTCGCTCGCTTCTAAAACTAAACTAGAGAAGAACATGCATAAAAAGAATGATATTATTACACAGATAGTAAGTTTTTTGACAAAAGACATTTTTTATCCTCACTCATATTGGATATTCGAGGTATTGCTGCAGTAGCTTGGCTAAGTGGTTACAAAACTTCATTATAAATTTCTGCTGTTTTTAGCAGCATATCTGACAATAAAAACTTTTCTTTTATCCTGTTGACACCCGCTTTGACAAACGAATCCTTTTTATTAATGTCCTCTAAAAGCTCTATTACGCCTTCTGCTAGGGCCTGTGGATTTTTCGGAGGAACTAAAAGACCATGTTTTCCGGAAGTAATAATTTCAGGAATACCCCCCACAGAAGTTGCTACTACCGGTACTTTAGAAGCTAAAGCCTCCAGTAAAACAATCCCCATCCCTTCTGTATGCGAAGGAAGAACAAAAAGATCTAAAGATGCCCAAAAATCTTCTAAATTATCATAATATCCTAAAAAATAAACTCTCTTTTCCAGCCCCATCTTACTTGATTTTAATTGCAACTTTTCTTTTAAGGGACCTTCTCCAGCAATAAGAATTCTTACTTCTGGATATTTATTTAGAATAAGTGGTGTTGCTTCCAACAAGTCTTTTATTCCTTTTTGAGCTGTCAATCGCAGAGCAGTCCCAATAACAGGAAAATCTTGTTGGTAGAAGGCAATGGCTGGTGTAGTTTTTTTATAACGATTTAAGCAAATACCGTTGTAAACGACCTCTACTTTGCTAGGTGGTACTTTACTACGATTAACAAAATCTTTTTTCAGTTTTTCGGAAACAGTAATATATTTTGTTGTGCTACAAGAAAAAAACTTTCTATATAATAGTAAAAAATGGCACTATTAATAGCTGTCCTAGGATATACTAAAAAATTATGTAAAGTAAGTATGATGGTCATATTAATTCCCCATCCTGCCAACCTACCAAAGATACCTGCTTTATAGCCATGCAAATGAAGAAAATTTATCCTGTTTTTTTTAATAAACAGCCTCATTTCCCATATTTTTGAAGGAAAAAAGAGTTTTTCAAACTTAGAAAAGAACGAAATTGGGTAAAAGTTTCCTCCCGCACCAGCAACTGCTTCTGAGAACAAGAAATCCCTAGGTGCCGCCACAAAAACATCATGCCTAAGGGAAAAAAACTTTACTAGTTCCAATAAATGCTTTTTCATTCCTCCAGTTGCTGACGGAATAATATACAAAATGCGTATCCTTAATCACATCCAACTTGTTTTATCGATAAGTGCTTTGTTTGACATTCTGCCCTTATGATGCTAATATAATACCTGTTGAAGCGCTCGTGGTGAAAAGGATATCACACAGGCCTCCGGAGCCTGAGTTTAGGGTTCGAATCCCTACGAGCGTACCATTTTCAGGTAAAATAAAGGTAACTACTCAGGTCTATTGATCTGTTTTTAAAATTATCTCATGCGTTGCTCTCAAGCTGCTGCAGCAAATACCAAAGTGAGCATTGATTTTATTAATCAGAAGGAGCGGAAAATCTTGAGGATAGCAGTACAATCTGTTTGACCGAGCGAAGGCTCAAGGGAGTTATTGTACTGCCCTATCAAGATTTGAGCACCGATATACATATAAAATCCAGCAAACGTAGTGTTGCTACAGCAGCAAGGCTCAAGTAGTTACAAATAAAGATTAATTATAGTTAGTGAGGAAAGTTTCTCCGTACTGAAAAAACATCCTTTACTCTTTTTAAAGCATTCACGACGCTATCTAGATGATTTAAATCTGTAACTACCAACGTCAAATTCAAAGAGTTGCTGCGGTCTTTATTTGTTCGAGCATTAATAGCAGTTATACTTACTTTCTTCTCTGAAATAACATTCATAAGTTCCATTAGTAAATCAGCTCGATCCATAGCCATTATTTCTATATCCACCGGATACGAACGTACTGCAGTATCTTCCCAAGATACATTCACTAAATGATCATTTTTCTCATTTTCCTCTGTTTCTTGAATTTTATTCTGCAAATTAGGACAATCCTGTCTGTGAACAGAAACTCCTCTTCCCCTAGTTATAAAACCAATAATATCATCACCTGGAACAGGATTACAGCACCTGGCAAATCTAATTAGTAGGTTAGAAACGCCCTCCACCTTAATGCCACCGCTAGTTTTATGAGAAACAGTTTTGACCTTTGGTTTGTCGGCAGTAATTAAACGCTCTTTTTTGGTGGATAAAGTTTTGCCAAAAGCCTCCTTTAGTCCAGATACAACTTGGCGAGAAGATACCCCTCCGTACCCTACAGCAGCATAAACATCTTCTTCTGTTACAAGATTAAATCTTTTGCCAATCTCTTCCAGAACGTGTGCTTTGAGAATCTGATGCGGTTCAATATGATTTTTCTTTAACTCTTTTTCCAGAATCTCTTTTCCTTTGATAATATTTTCTTCTCTTTTCTCTTTTTTAAACCAGTTGCGAATTTTACTTTTAGCTGGAGAGGTTTTAACCATCTTTAACCAATCTCGGCTGGGTGAGCACTGCTTGGAAGTCATTATTTCTACGATATCTCCGGTTTTAAGTTTCTGATCAAAAGGAACTAAGCGACCGTTAATTTTGGCACCCATACAGCGGTGACCTACTTCTGTATGAATACGGTAAGCAAAATCTAAAGGGATAGACCCTGCTGGAAGATCGATGACATCACCTTTAGGAGTAAAAACAAAAACCTCGTCTACAAACAAATCAATTTTTAGGTGTTCCATAAAAACACCCGCATCACCATAGTCTTGCGACCATTCCAAAAGCTGACGTAACCAAGCCAGTTTTTCACTGAATTCTTGCTCATTCCTTGTTTTTTCCTTGTATTTCCAGTGAGCGGCAATGCCGTATTCAGCTGTGCGATGCATCTCCCAAGTTCTTATTTGAACTTCCAGGAGCTCATTTTTAGCACAAACTACTGTGGTATGCAAGGATTGATACATATTGGGCTTAGGCATAGCAATATAATCTTTAAAACGATAGGGGATAGGTTTCCACAAGGTATGTACGATACCGAGTGCTCCATAACAATCTTTAAGTGAATCAACTAGGATACGTACTGCTGTTAAATCATAAACCTCAGTAAATTCTAGATTTTGTTCTTTCATTTTAGTGTAAATACTATAAATATGTTTAGGTCTTCCTTGAATATCAGCTTTTAGTCCTGCTTCTTCCAACTTCCCCTTTAGAAGAAATCGCATCTTTTCAATAAACGCTTCCCTCTCTTTCCTCTTCTTCGCCAATTTTTCTACTAAATAGTAGTATTGGTGTCGGTTTAAAAAGCGAAAAGAAAGGTCTTCTAGTTCCCATTTAAGTTTATAAATCCCCAATCGATGTGCCAAAGGAGCATAAATATCCAGAGTTTCCCGAGCAATTTCCTGTTGCTTTTCAGATGAGAGATGTTCTAAGGTACGCATATTATGAGTTCTATCAGCTAACTTTATCAAAATAACTCGGATATCTTTAGCCATTGCCAAGAACATTTTTCTAAAATTTTCTGCTTGCTGTTCTTCTTTGGTGTGAAACTCCAAGCGACTTAACTTGGTTACACCATCTACTAAAAGAGCTACCTCTTCCCCAAAATTTTGCTTAATATTTTCGATGGTAACAGAAGTATCTTCTACTACATCATGCAAAATAGCAGCTACAATAGTAACCGGATCAAGTTCTAGGTCGGTCAATATCAACGCTGCCCCTACAGGGTGGCTGATATAAGATTCTCCTGAAATGCGATGTTGTCCATCATGCGCCAAGCGAGCAAACTCATAGGCGGCATCAATTAACTCAAGAGTTCCTTTTCCTTTGGCATAAGAAGCTACTTTTTCCTTTAATTGTTTTAGGTGCATCTTTCTCACCACCATTTTAAAAAACGTTTTCGGAATTAGTGCCGTAATTTAAAAAAACAGGCAGCAATTTTCTTCTATCTTTGTTTAATAATTGTTGCTGAAAAACTTGGTAATCCGCTAATAATTTAGTATCTTGCAGAAAAGTAGGAATCTCACTTAGTTTTTTCAACAAAAAATCACTGATATTGATATTGCTACCTACTGCGGCTGCTTCTTTTTCTGCTAAAAAGCTAGCGCTTTCTAAAATAGGTAATCCTCTTTCTATTAAAAAATATGTTACAGGCGAAGATAACTCTCTACTTACATATTCTTGCAGTTTTTTTAGATTGTATGGTTTTCTCATTTTAAAGTGCTGAATACCTAACCATAATTTCTGTAAAGATTTTTGGCGAGGGAAAGCTGCTTCCAAAAGACGAAGATTGTTGTTATAATCAGTTTCCCCAAACAAAAGGTGAACCTTCAGTGGTTGGTCCCCCCCCCGCAAATTAGATACTAAAGCAAGAAGACCCTCCCTATGAAAAGGAAGAGACCAAAGAACCAAATGACCTCCTGCACCTATAAATTCTGTTGGAAGGTTTCTTCCTTGATGCAAAAACACTATTTTAGTAGTTTCCAGATCAGTAGACAAAGATTCCTTTTCATTACGTGTATTAACATATACAATAACATTTTCTGATGTATAGCTAAGTAATTCTTGTAAATAAGACATCTTATCTATTATACCTCGCTGATCTACTAGAGAAAAAGTTTTCTCCGATACTAGGTCCGTAAAATCCATATCTTTCACTATTAAAGAAATTTCTTTTTTGCCCTGCCACAAATTTATTTCAGGGTAAAAAGCTAGACCAAGCTGTCGGTAGCAAAGAGGTTTTTCTTCTTGGTTGCCATTACTGAAATAAAGCGCAGAAAAATTAATCCCTTCATTTTCGACGGATAGTTTCAAGTGCTTACCGTTTTTACCTATCTTGCACTTCTTATTAACATAAAAATTACCGCCCAAGAGAGGTCGAGGGTTAGCAAGACCAAAAGGAGCTAGCAAGGAAATTTCTTCCACTAAAGAAAAG
>CAZIRG010000109.1:0-5858 GCA_964541505.1 uncultured Syntrophomonadaceae bacterium
TTTTTATCGGAAATGAATAAGGACTAGAGAAATAAAATACTGGCTTCTCTTCAGTCACCGTTAAAGTGGCGTTTTCTAGAGGGACTTCTGTGGTCTCTACAGGGAGTTCTATAGGAATCTCGACAGAAGATTCCTCAGCTGTTGCCGGAATCAAAAATTGTCTGAATTGCTCCGGAATCTGAAACAAATTTTGTCGTCCCACTTCTAACTGTTTTAGATTAACATCAATCTCCTCTCTCTTACCCACCCATTGTTCATCATCTAAAAGCAAATAAACCTCCCAAGTAATCACACCTTTTAGCATTTCACCTGTCTCAGTTTTTTCCAGATCCAGAAAACTTACCCGACTGGCAGGGGTTTTCCCCAGTTCATCTATAAACTTTAGAATTGCCGGATAATACCCTAAAACCTCTATCGTGAACGGATAAACGAAATAATGAGCACTTGCTGTTTTCTCTCCGGGAAGTATGAGTGTTATTAGCATTTCTTCTTTCACCTGCAGGTGAGCCAAAGAAATAAAAGACACTGCATCTTCCGGATGAGAAAGAAACTGCATCTTGGCTAAAGACAAATCTTCTGCCAATTTTTTTTGTTTCATTTCCAGTTCAGCTAAATTTTCTACCGTAACCAATAAATCATGTCGTAAAATCTCTTGTTCTCTTAATCGCTCCTTGACGTCGATAAGCTCTGTCAACATACCACCGGTAGCTACTCTATGAAATGCAACAACGATAATAACAGCAACCAGTAGGTATATTAATATTTTTTCTCTTTTTATTTTTCATCACTCCTTCCGCTAAAGTTAAAGAGATGAAAAGGTTAAAAGACTAAAAGGAATTACGAAATAAAGAGATAATGCCCTCATTCCTTTGTCAAAGCACAAACAATTTCAAATTTTATAAAAACAGACTCTTCTTTTTTTTTCTGCAAAGCTGATTTCAACTTGACAGAAACAAAATAGGGTTTGTCATTTAATAATTGGATAAAAAAATTTACTTCGGGCAGAGATTTGGCATATCCTTCTAAAACAAGTGCTTCACCCGCCGCAACTCGCATACCTGTTAACCAAGTATTTACTGGCACTGTATGAGTAATAGCTGTTAAAATCTCTCCCCAATATAACTTATCATGAAGCACTTGTTGGTAAGCAGTTAACTGTTCTTCTAAAACTGCTGTTTCTTCCAACAATAAATTAACCTTAGTTTCTTTTTCCTCTAACCGTATTATTTCTGCTTCAATTTGGGCAAGTTTTTTTACAGATTGATAAAAAGAATACCCATAAAAGCCTATAGCGCCTGTAAATATAAATGCAAATATCACTCCTAAAACTATTTTCGGCGCTACTTTAAAGTTTATCTGTTCTCTCTGCCTTACTTCGACAGGAAGAAGATTTATCTCCGACATTTATACAACCCCCAGAGAGCAAGCCCTGTAGGCAGTGCATATTGGGGCTCCAAAGAAGCATTATTTTCTGTAATATAGGCCTGCACAGGGACATTGCAAGCTGTCTCTATTGTCTTATATAGACTTGAAGCTTGTCCTAACTCTCCGATAATCAAAAGCCTTTCTGGATGCTGTTCTTTAAATTGATTTCGATAATAATCAAAAGATTTCTTGAGCTCCATGGTGAACATTTCCAAAGCATTGTTTACCGTAAACTCTACTCCGGGATCAATATCTTCAGCAATCAACAAATCTGTTGTCCTAAAGCTTTTTAAAATTGTCTTCAGAGCTTCTACCCCATAAATCCCATGAGTTTGCTCTACTGCATTTATCAAGTTTTGGACTCCAAAGGCAATTGTACGGACAAAATGCACTTGGCCTTTTTTTAAAATTACCACTTTAGTCATTTCTCTACCAATATTTACAATTCCTAAAGCTATTACCTGCACACCAGCACTATTTTCGCTACCCCTGTAAGATAGCCAGCGTTTAAGTGCTAAGGAAATTATGTCAATAGCTATTAACTTAATTTTTGTCTTTTTAAAAAGATAATAATAACTATATGCAAGTTCATTAGGAACAGCGGCTAAAAGTATAGTATCTTTATTAGGCTCATTTTTTCTTATATTGCCAAGATTATGCCAAGTAATAACTGCTTCTTCATAACTATAAGGCAAATACTGGGCAGCCTCCCATTTTATGGCCTCGTTTAACTCTTTTTCTCCCAGCCGTGGCAGTTGCATTTGACGCACCACTACCTGACGGCTTATTATGGTTGTAGTAGCATTTAAACCCTGCCAACCGTTTCTGTTGGTGAGCAGGCTTAATCTTTCAGCAACATAATCCGGCTCAACAATTACTCCGTTAGCAACACTTCCCGCTTCAAGGAGAATGTTATCTTTCTGCAGTTTGTTGTTAGCTGTCCCTGCGGATAAAGAAACTATGCGGATATTAGTACCGTCTATTTCTACTCCCAAGTGGTTTTTTGATTTTCTAGAAAAAAACATAAATACACTCATTTCTTGTTGCAGTCTGATGACTGCAGTTTACAGTTTACAGTTGGCAGTTTACAGTTTACAGGGGTTTTTGTACCGTCATTATAACAGATTTAACTTGGTGCAACAATGCCACCCAGTACCAAAAAAATCTTTCTCGCTGGTTTACAGTTTGACCAGCCTGCGGGCTGGCAGTTTACAGTTGGCGGTGTTAAATACTTACCTCTGAACAGTAACATTTGCTTAGTTGCAGAATGATAAAATTCAGGAAATAGGAACTGTAAAAATTATAAACTCGGTCAGCGTACTTGTTTCCAATTTAAAAACCTTATAGCGGTAGGGCTAGTTATTTCGAGAATGACTTCTACTGCTTTTTTTACTTCTCTTACTTCTCCCTCGGAACGCACTTTGACATTCTTTGGGGGACCCTCTTCAACGACAGAAATTAGAATACTGTTTATTTGCCCTTCCCCCAGTATTTGAGGGTGTGAAAATCCTGACTGCAAAAGCAGTTCACCTTTAAAGGTGTCATTTAAGTATAAATAATCAACCGCAAGCCAGATGCCTGCTTCTGCTAGGTAAAAAGCTTGGGCGGCATGTTTATCATTACTGGCAATTTTGCTTTCTGTAACAGTCATAGATATAAGTGAGGTCAGTACAACCATCATAATAAGTAAGACCAGTATTACTTTGAGCAAAACAATTCCTTTGTCGTTGTGAAAATTAATATATCTGCTCATGTAATACCTCAATTCCTTGATTTACGAGTTAAGAGACGATAGACGCTGATTTATATGATTTTTATGATGGACGCTGATTCTTTATATAATGATTTTATCATATTTTTACCATAATAATCAGCGTAAATCAGCGTCTAATATTTTTTTAAAAAAGAAAATTCCTATAGAATCTGAGTTATTAGACTAAGAGAGGACGAGATTAAGAGACTAAAAGAGGTTTCCCTCTCTTCACCCACGTAAGGTACTAAATGTACCTCACACAAGGGACTAAATGTCCCTTTGTGAACCCCGGTGCTCGTGAACCCATAAAGGTATTAAATATACCTTTATGAACCTCGGTGCCACGCAACCGACGAACAGGAAGACGACGAGTAGAAGTCTCCTGAACTTCGGTGCTCGGTGCTCGGTGCTCTTTTCGTCTTTTTACCTCTAGTCAAACCCACTCTGTCTGACATGTGCTTGGGAAGAAAGATTGTAAAAAACTTTATCTGTGCTGAATTCCATATAAATTTTGATTAAATCTGGTTGCTCATCACCATCTATATCTATTCCTTTAAAGTTCAGCTCTGTTACGTTATAAGCAACAGGATTGTGCCCCATGCCAGCCACTGCCTTCTGTAGTTGAACACCTCTCAAGTAATATGCTATTGTTTTTATTCTCCCACCGTCAAAAATTTCCAACTTCAGCATACTTCCTATGCTCCCAGGGGGAATAACCTGCACGGTCTGTGCTCTTTTTACATCATATTCTATCATGGTTAAGGCAATACGGGCGTTTTGTTGCATATCTATATTCTCACTACCATACTGCCAGAATCTTAAAGTCTCGTTTAGCATGCTGTAAGCACCTGCAAGCATAATAATAAAAATAGTCGTACTAATTATTACTTCTAGCAAAGTAAAACCTTTATTGTTCTTTAAAAAACTCATTCTTGCCGCCGCCTTATAGTCGTAATAGACACCGTTCTGTCGGGAGCTGTATCCCAATAGGTTTCTACTGTTATCTCCCTTAAAGTAGAAGGATTACCATATTTCACAGTAACCTTATAGAGAAGACTTCTATTCCCCGGTGTCTGCGGCAGACCTGCATATGTTAGTCCGCTTTTGTCTCTAACAGCATAGTTTTCATTAGCTATAATTTCCTCCATTATTCCAGTAGCTGCAGCTACTAATTGGCTTTTTTCTCCTGCCCGACGGTAATTATGTAGATTTGCTATAAAAAGATTTACAATTGGAACTAAGGCTATACCTAAAATAATAGTAGCAACTAATGTTTCTATTAAAGTAAATCCTTTATTATTTCGGCGTAAAATCATTTTTTACTCCTGATTTCTAAATACTTGAACCCTTCCTGTGGCGGGAGTTATAGTAACACGGTACTTGTCACCGTGTGTGTTTGTAATATGTATAGTAGTTCCTCCCTCATTAGGTGCTCCAATACCGCTAAAGCTTATTGTTTTTCTTATTTCATTATGCGGAAAACTAACTCCGGCAGGAGCTCGCTTTCTTTCTACCACTACTGTGCTTTTTGCACTTCCTACGCTTTCTACCAATAGATACTCATTTGTTGTTATTTGCAGCTTTAGCTCCGTATGTATATCTCCATTTATATTTCGCTGTCTTACATACCTGATATCTCCTGCTAGTTGGTGGGCAAAGGAAGCCAAAGACTGTTTAGCAAGTGTTCTGCTTAGCGTAGGCACGGTTATGCTGACAAGCAAAGCTATTATAGCCAGCACAATAAGTGTTTCTAGCAAGGTAAAACCTTTTTGGTTTGGTAAGTTTTTTTTAAACATAACTACCCGGTCTTTCTTTTTGTTCTCTTTGTTTGAAACTTTATTGTATACTGATAGATGTCAAAATCGGTTACCAGTTTACAGTTTACAGTTTACAGGAGTTACGAGGGTCCGGGGACGAGATTCAATTGACTTATTATAAATGAGTAAGCAAGTTTATCCGAAAAAACTTGACTTTAAAGTAAAATTCTTAAGCTTCATCAAGCTAAAAGCTTAATGGGCGTATCTGCCACAAGTATTAGTTTACTAGTACCTAATATATTTTCGTCTCCCCCTTTAGGGGGTTGGGGGGCTTAGCGTATCCTTCCGGCTTTGAACATTACATTAATCCCCCGCAATGATAAAAGCAAACTTCCAAGGTTCACCCTGCCTTATTATACCAATAGCATCAAGCTCTGTGTCCCCATCATAAATCTCTTCCAGCCTTTGTGCTGCTTCGTCAGGCATAGCACCCAAACCAATGAATACAAGAGTATCATTATCATCTGACCATGTATACAATCCCTTCCATGGGTTGTGTGTTTTCCAGCGCTCCAAATAAGGACCATCCCAACCAAGAACTGCTGGGGTGGGCGCTGTCACCAAACCAGGGTCTCTAGAAGAGGTGTTCTCCTGATTCAAAGGCCAAACTCCTGTATCACTATGATATAGGATTGCTGCTGCTTTCATGGCTTCTATATCCGCTTGCACAGCTGCCACTTTTGCGTCTAATGTTGCCTGAAAAACACTAGGCGCAAGTACTGCTGCTAGAATACCAATGATTGCAACTACTACCAACAATTCTATCAATGTAAAACCTTTTTGATTTTTTAATCTTTTTCGAAACACTTTTTTCTCCTTTCAAATTTTGAATTAGTGACTTCGTAACTCCATTGATTCATAAA
>CAZIRG010000110.1:0-5836 GCA_964541505.1 uncultured Syntrophomonadaceae bacterium
AGTGGAATTGTAAAGCAGCAATCCAAAAAAGAACCGTCCCCAGTGGATTGAGGAGAATTTATGGTCATAATTGAAATGCAGCATGTTTCCAAAAAATATCCCAATGGTGTTAGGGCTTTATCTAATATTTCTTTAGCTGTAGAAAAGGGAGAATTTGTTTTTATTGTTGGATCTAGCGGTGCCGGCAAATCTACTCTTATAAAATTGTTTATTAGAGAAATAGTTCCTGATTCGGGGATTCTTCGAGTCAATGGTAAAGATATTATGCGTATGAAACGGCGTGAGGTACCTGCTTTGCGAAGGAGTATGGGGGTGGTTTTTCAAGATTTTCGTCTTATTAATGATTTTAATGTCTTTGAAAATGTAGCTTTTGCTATGCGGGTAATTAGTTGCAGCAGTCGGGATATTAACCGACGTGTTCCTGAAGTTCTTGAGATGGTAGGTTTATCTGACAAGCTTTACTCCATGCCGAAGGAATTGTCGGGTGGAGAACAGCAGCGAGTATGTTTGGCACGTGCCTTGGTTGCTCAGCCAGCGCTTTTACTTGCAGATGAGCCGACAGGTAATCTCGACAATAATACAGCCATGGAGATAGTGGATATTTTAAAACACATCAACTTAAGAGGAACGACTGTAATCATGGCTACTCATGCCCGAAATATAGTCAATGCTTTACAGAAACGGGTAATTGTTCTCCGCAAGGGTGCTTTAGTTTTGGATAATCGCCAAGGAGGATATGGTCATGATATTTAGAAATTTATTCTATTTTTTAAAACAAGCTTGGAAAAGCTTATTACGCAATAGTTGGATGAGCCTGGCTTCTGTGGGGGTAGTAGCGGTAACTTTGTGTCTCTTTGGAACATTTATTTTGGTTTATTTCAATGTAGGAGTATTTGCCTTTGATATAAAAGAACAGGTAGAAATTTTGGTTTATGTGGAGGAGGAGATTACTCCGCAGGACTTGAATCATTTGCGAATCAGAATAATTGAAATACCGGAAGTAGAAGAGGTGCGCTTTGTCTCCCGATGTATGGCTCTCGCGGAGATGAAAGAAGAATTTGGAGAACGAGCTTATCTTTTGGCTGGTTATGAGGATAAAGCTACTAATCCTTTAAGAGATTCTTTTAAAGTAAGAACTAGTATGCCGGAAAACGTTCCCGGCGTAGCATTAAGAATACAGGGGTTTTATGGTACAGCTTGGGTTGATTATGGGCAGGGTTTTGTGGAAAATCTTTTTAAGGTTACCCGGGGAGTACAGACAGGAATTTTTGTCTTTATGGGAGCTTTAGGCATAACTGCATTGTTTCTTATTGCTAACACCATAAAATTAGCTGTCTTTAGTCGTCGGGATGAAATAATGATTATGAAATACGTTGGTGCTACCGACTGGTTTATCCGCTGGCCGTTTCTTTTTGAAGGAATATTTCTTGGTTTATTGGGGGCACTGCTTCCTTTGCTTCTTCTCAGTTATGGCTATAACTTTATAGTTGCTTGGTTGCAGCCTCAGATAGCTTTTTTATCTTTTATCTCGCCGCCGGAAGCACTGCGAGCACTAGTAGTAGTGATATTACCTGTTGGAATAGCTATTGGTGGTTTGGGAAGTATCTTTTCAACTCATAAGTTTCTAAAAGTTTAGCGTAAATCAAGGAGGAAAAATAGCGTGCTATTTAAAAAATCCTGCACCAAGTTGATGATTTTAATGATTGTTTTTTTGGTGAGCTTAACTGTTTTTCCTATATTGACTTTGCCGGAGATTTTTGCTAATGATTTGGAGGAAAAGAGGGATAAACTGCAAGATACAACCCGGACAATAGATGAGGCTAAAGATGAAATCAGAGGGGCTAAAAGTAGGGAGCAGGAACTTGAGGCGGAAATAGCATCCTTAGAAGAAGACATTTCTGCTATACAGCGAGAAATGACTGCTTTGTCGCAAAAAATCAAGCAAACAGAAACAGAAATCACTATAACGGAAGCGGAATTGCAAGAGGCGGAAGAAAAACTACAAGAGCAAGAAGATTTTTTAGGTAGGCGCCTGCGAGCCATACATGAAATGGGTGACATAAACTACTTGGAAGTAGTTTTTGAAGCTAGCAGTTTTGTTGAATTTCTTTCTCGTTTCAACAATTTACAATTAATTGTGGAAGAGGATGTTCGCCTTTTGGAGGCTGTTCAAAGAGAGAGAGAAGAAATAGTACGGAAAAAAGTGGCTTTGGAAAAGAAAAGAAAAGAGCTTTTGACTATGCGGCGTCAAGCTTTGGAAAAAAAGGCTTTGATAGAACAACAGGCAGCTAAGCGAGAGAGACTTTTACGTGATATAAAAGTAGAAATAGATAAGCAAGAGCGCATTGTTAAACAGTTGGAAAAAGAATCCAGAGAAATTCGAGAGATGATTCGCAAGCTGGAAGAAGAAGCTCGACGTCGGGCAGGACGAGGGGACGTGGGGGAGTTGCTCTGGCCTTTAGCAGAATTTGGCAAGAGTTGGATTACTTCTCCTTATGGTTTTAGAACACATCCAATATTTGGAAGAAGAACTTTTCATACCGGTATAGATATTGGGATTCCGAGGAACCGCTGGCCAGGTTCGTCAAGCTTTAATGGGAACCCTGTATATATTCGGGCAGTTGCTGATGGGACTGCTTTCCCGGGTCGCTCAACAGGGTTTGGTAACTATGTGGTAGTAGTTCATGCTGGAGGTCTTTCTACTATGTCTGCTCATGCTCATAGGGTCTTAGTGACTTCGGGGCAGGAGGTACGCCAGGGACAAGCTATAGCTATACTTGGTTCTACCGGCTGGTCAACAGGACCTCATATTCATTTTGAAGTTTGGAAGAATAATAAGCATCAGAATCCGATGAGTTTTTTTAGGTAAAAGGGAAAGTTGGTGTAATTTTGAAAAATAAAAGTATAGTTGTTTTTTTTATTTTATTGTTGGTTTCTACTAATCTTTTAACTTACCACTTTGCTGTGGGAGACGGCAGTATCTGGTGGGAAGAAAAAAGATTGTTATTTTTTGGTGAGGAAAAGGACAAGTTGCAGGAAGAAGTTCAGCAGGAAAGAGAACTGACTTTTTTTTATGAAGTTTTAGAAATTATCAAAAATAAATATGTGGAAGAAATAGATTTTCAAAAGCTGGAAGAGGGAGCTGTACGAGGGATGTTGGAGGCTTTAGGAGATCATCAAACCACCTTCTTTACAGCAGAGGATATGGAAAATATGCTAATACACACCAAAGGCACATATGAAGGTATAGGTGTAGTTATTGACAGCAGAGATGGGGTTATCACTATAATTGCACCCATAAAAGGGACACCTGGAGAAAGAGTTGGGTTACTCCCTGGAGATCAGATCGTAGAAGTAGACGGAAAGAATATTGTCGGTATGGATATAAATGAGATCGTACGAATGATACGGGGACCAAAGGGAGAACCTGTTACTATAAAAGTACAAAGAGAAGGCACACAGTCACTCTTGTCATATACTATTATCAGAGCAAGTGTCGAATTAGAATCAGTTTTCCCTAAGATGTTGGCAGAAAATATTGGTTATATACAGATAAGCAATTTTAATAACACTACCGGGAAAGATTTCGAAGAAGCTTTGGCTCAATTAGAAAAGGAAAGTCTTGCAGGTTTGATTCTAGATTTGCGCAATAATCCAGGAGGACTTCTTAGCGAAGCTATCAGAGTATCCCAAGCTATAGTGCCGGCTGGACCGATTACTCATGTAGTAGATGGCTCAGGCAATGTTTTAACAACTTATTATTCGAAGCAGGAAAAGAAACCTTATCCTGTTGTTGTTTTAGTTAACAGCTTTAGTGCCAGTGCTTCGGAAATTCTAGCCGGAGCATTGCAGGATAGCCATGGAGCTTTATTGGTTGGCACAAGAACCTTTGGCAAAGCTACTGTTCAGACTTTGGATACCCTTTCCAACAATTTTGGTTTGCGTTATACTATAGCTAAATACCTAACACCACAGGGCAGAAATATTCATGAAGAAGGGCTTATCCCTGATTATTTGTTGGAAAAAGTGGAGAATGGTGAAGATAATCAGTTGGAAAAAGCAATAACTCTTATATTGGATATGATTAATAAATAAAACATTTAAAATTAGACGCTGATTTT
Source organism: uncultured Syntrophomonadaceae bacterium (assembly GCA_964541505.1). GTDB lineage: Bacteria > Bacillota > Dethiobacteria > PWVN01 > PWVN01 > CAZLTH01. The sequence continues at coordinate 4,122 of CAZIRG010000110.1, forward strand.
TTATGATTTATAATTTTAATATTTTTCATATTTCATCATATTAAATCTGCGTTTCATTCAGCACTAGTAAATTACAAACCGTAAACTGTAAGCTGTCCAATGGTATTCAATCTCTATACTCAGGACGTTAGTGTCTGAATAGTTATGTGAATAGAACGTTGGGGGGGATTTTTGTTGGAACTTTTCTTGAGTGTGGGAGAATTATTTTTGAAGACTTTTTTTTCAGTGCCGTTAAATATTTTATTCTGGATTATTCTTTTGGTCATCTATTTTCAGTATCGTCGTTTGGCGGCAACGGAAAAAAAACTGTTTGGTCGTTCTCGCACAGAAGTTTTTCGCCAAGTTTTTAATTCGGTTATCTATGGTGCAGTGGCCGGGTTTGTTGCCAGTATTCTGCTTCTTTTTCTGGGAGTTTCTTTAACAGATCTGGGGATTTTATATATTTTGCCTTTGGCTTTTTTATTGTTGTTGTTTAAAATGCGATTTCTTTGTTTTGCCTATGCTGGGGGACTAGTGGCATTGCTCTCATCTCTATTAAATCTTTTTCCTGCTGTAGGCTCACTGTTGGAAAACACATTTTTAGAAGGCTTGTTGTATATTCATGTACCGGGACTTCTTTCTTTGATAGCTGTTCTTCACCTTATTGAGAGTATCCTTATTCGTTGGAGCGGGCATCTTAATCCTAGTCCTGTTTATCTTAAGACTCCGGAAGGTCAGATCGTGGGTGGGTTTAATCTGCAGGTTTTCTGGCCATTGCCCCTAGTAGGTCTTATTTTGGCAGCTGCTTTGCAGCTTCCGGTTACCGGAGAAACTCTGGCTATGCCTAATTGGTGGCCGCTTTTGGGAATAGCAGATTTTCGTTTGACGGAGGAAGGACTGGTTTTTGTAATGCTGCCGCTGGTAGCCTGGCTAGGATATGGAGATATTGTTGTGAGCAGTTCCCCCAGGGAGAAAACACGCTTTTCTTCCCGCAATTTGGCTGTTTACAGTCTTACCCTTATGGGATTAGCTTTATTAGCGACACGTTTTTCTTGGTTTATATTTCCCGCAGCTCTTTTTTCTCCTTTGGGACATGAGTTGCTTATACGGCAGGGAAACCGTCGAGAGTTTAACGGCAAATATTTATTTGCTCCGGCAGAAAGAGGGGTAAAAGTTTTAGCTGTTTTCCCTAGCACTCCGGCAGCTAAGTTTCTGGAGTCGGGAGATATTATTCTTTCCATAACAGAAGAGGACGTGAATGATATTCCCTCCCTATGGGCAGCTATATATCATTATTATCCCTTTGTTCACTTTGAAGTTTTAAAAGCTGATGGTCGAACAGTAAAGAAAAGCCTCTCTTTCCCTTCCCTTGATCGGAATAGTCTAGGTGCTATTTTAATTCCTAAAAATCCATCAGCTTATGCCGAGTTTAAATATTAAGTAAGAAGCAAACGAGGTTAAGAGGTTAAGAAGTTAAGAGACTAAGAGACTAAGAGACTAAGAGACTAAGAGATTTTTCTCGGGGCTCTTTTTGTCTCGTTTCCTTTTCGTCTTTTTTCCTCGTCAGTTGGGAACGAAGAACAGGGAGCTAAAAAAAATGTATAAATGATTTATTAAAGCAAAAGCTTATAAAAGGACAGTAAATTTGAGTACTTAAAAAGGGGTGGATATTAAGTGGTAGTCAGCAGCAATATTACCGATCCTTTTGCGCAGGTTTCCTCTGACCTAAAAAGTTT
>CAZIRG010000111.1:0-5829 GCA_964541505.1 uncultured Syntrophomonadaceae bacterium
ACCCCATTACTGCTACTAGTTAACCAAGAACTTTTTTTAATCATACCAGTTACATTTAATTTTCAAGTAGCTGAATAATTTCAGTTCTGACAAAATTATTGCTTTCTTTTTTTAAGAGTTTTAGTAAAGTGTGATGAGATTTTTTGCCTGCTATTTTCTCCAATGACCAGGCGGCGTAGATTCTTATTTCAGGGCGTAAATCTTGCACCGCTTCTTTTAAATAAGGGATAGCTTCTTCTGATTTTAAATTTCCCAATACAATAATAGCGTTACGTTGCAAGGTATTCCTGCCTCGCCAGAAAAAAGAGGTTTCCTGAAATTTGCTTTTGAAATCTTTATTAGTCATCTGGATGAGCTGTAATAGGTCGGGATAGGGCTGATAGTTTGAAAAGAGAAAGTCTTTATTAACTGGTGAGGGTTTTTTTGAATTATAGGGACAAACTTCTTGGCAAATATCACAGCCGTATAGATGGTCTGCCAATAAGCGACGATTTCTGATAGGTATGATATCTTTACTTTGGGAGAGATAGGAGAGACAAACTTTGTAATCTAATAAGTAAGGAGCAGTTAGAGCACCAGAGGGACAAGCCGCCAAGCATCTATTACATCCTAAACATTTTTCCTGCTTGGTTTGGGAGGAAGGAGACAATTCAATGTTTAACAGAATTTCTCCTAAAAAAAGATAAGAACCTTGTTTAAAATTGATAAGGCAGTTATTATGACCAAAAAAACCAAGACCAGCCCGGTGAGCGATAGCTCGTTCCAGCAAGGGTCCGGTATCAACAAAATATTTATATTTTACACTGGGGACTTCACTAGCAATAAGCTGACAAATTTTTTTTAGCTTATTGCTAATTACAGCATGATAATCCTTAACAAGAGTAAAACGAGACAATCTTCCTCTGGGGATATCTGTGGGCTTATCAAATTTAAGGTCTGTATCATAATTGAATCCTAAGGATATAATGGTTTTAATATCAGCTAAATGTAAAGAAGGATCTGTTCTCAAGAGAGAATTTTCTGTTTCTAAAGGAGATTGATTGTTTTTTTCTTGTCTTTTTTCCAAGATGGTTTTTTCGCTTAAAAATTGTTCTGCACTGGCAAAACCAACCAGATCACAGCCTACAGAGTGACAGAAATCTATGATGTTTTTTTCTTTGCTCATTTAAATAAAACTCCTATCCAGAAAATTTAAAGGATTTAAAATGGCGATATTAAATAAATTAACAATCATAAGCAGGATATAAAAGAAAAAAAGAGAATAGTTCTAGATACTAGATAATATTCAAGAATAGAGAGGAGAGCAATAAATGACTGCTATCAATACATTTCTAAATGGGGAATTTACTTTAGCAAATGTAGCTACTGTCAACATAGAAGATAGGGGACTTTTATTTGGTGACGGTATTTATGAGTATGTTCGTTGTTATTTTGGTAAAGTTTTTCAGCTGGATAGACATTTAAAGCGTTTTGCCAATAGTGCAGCCGCAATCCACTTAGAAATCCCCTACAGCCCAGCAGAGATCACATCTTTGGTGGCAAAGCTATTGAGAAAAAGCGGTTTTTATGGTGAAGCTGGTTTTTCAGATGCTGGTGTTTATATCCAAGTTACGCGTGGTGCTGCTCCCAGAACTCATAATTTCCCCAAAAAAATAAAGGAAAACTTTTTTATGATAGCACGACCGTTGGATAAAGAACCTCCCTCAATTATGGATACAGGAGTTAAAGCTATACTTGTCACTGATGAAAGATGGGGTCGTTGCGACATTAAGTCACTTAATTTACTTGCTAATGTATTAGCTAAAGAAAAAGCTGTGCAGCAAAATGCTTATGAAGCTATTTTTTACAAAGATAATAAAATTATGGAAGCTTCTAGCAGTAGTTTTTTTGCTGTTTTTAACGGTGAGCTTTTTACAACGCCTCAAGGTCCTTGGATACTTCCTGGTATAACTCGGGACATTGTAGTAGAATTAGCTCGACAAGAAGGAATTCCGGTTAAATTTGAATTTGTTAGCAAGAAAGACTTATTTAATGCTGATGAAGTTTTTGTAACTAGTTCCAGTTGGGACATAGTTCCGGTAACACAAATAGACGATCGGAAGGTCTCTAATGGAAAGCCAGGACCTGTGGCTATCAGATTAAAAAAATCTTTTGCTGACTTTGCCAAACAAGCATAGATTTATAAACTTCAAGTTAGTGCAAACAGTAAACCTATTACTATACCAACAAAAACTTCTTTAGGAGTGTGCCCCAAAAGTTCTTTAAGCTTTTCTTCTTCCAGTGTATGGGTTCTATAAAAATCGCTTATAATTTTATTTAAGATTTCAGCTTGTTTGCCTGCTGCATAGCGTATATCGGTGGCATCGTAAATTATGATTAACGAAAACACTAATGTAGCAGCGAAAATCGTTGAAGAAAACCCCTCATGAAACCCAACAGAAAAAGTTAACGCAGAAACAACAGCACTGTGAACAGAGGGCATGCCTCCTGAACTATAAAAGCGGGAAATATTTAATTTTTTTTCATTGAACCAGAAAAAAAGTGTTTTCAGGAGGGCGGTAGATGCACATGCAAGAAAAACTTTAGTTAAAAGATGAAACTCTCCCAAATATATCAATCCTTTTTTTAGTCTTATATTACCAAAGCTAACTAACTAAATTATACTTCTCATTTATTTTCGACAACTTCTGAGTATATATTATAAAGCTTTACACTTATCTCGGCAAGTAGATTTTACTTTATAACTCTGAAATAATTTCAAGAAAGGTTTTTTATGAAATTACGTTTTATATTTGAAAAAGAAAAAGAAATATACAACGCTTTTGTGCAGCAAGCATCCGGTGGGCATTTTTTGCAATCTTATGAATGGGGAGAGATTAAAACTGATTGGGAAGCGGTTCGCTTAATTGTTGAAGAGGATAAAAAAATAAAAGCAGCTTTTTTACTTCTGAAAAGAAAAATACCTTTGATTAATAGGTTTATTTATTATTCTCCCAGAGGACCGGTCCTTGATTATAATGATACAAGTGTGTTTGATTTTTTAATTGCAGAAGTTAAAAAAATGGCTCTCCAAGAAAAGGTGGTTTTCTGGAAAATTGATCCCGATATGACTATTGACAGTATCGCCTTTGTACAATATTTGCGGCAGAAAGGATTTAAAAAAGTTAATGTAGGAGAGGATTTTACCGGGGTGCAGCCGCGTTTTGACTTTCGCCTTTCCTTAGCTAATAATAGTAAGGAAGATATTTTGCAAAACATGCATAAAAAAACTCGCTATAATATTAGACTAGCATCTAAAAAAGGAGTATCGATAAAAATAGCAACATCAAAAAAAGAATTGAAGGATTTTTATAATATTTTGTTGGTAACCGCTAAGCGAAACAAGTTTATGGTGCGCTCTTACAAGTACTTTTCTGATATCTGGGATATATTTGTCAAAGAAGGCTATGCCAAACTTTTCTTGGCTTATTACCAAGATAAATTAATTGCAGGAGCGATGAGTTTTATGTTTGCTCAAAAAGCCTGGTATATTTATGGTGCTTCCAGTAATGAATATCGCAACCTTATGCCAAACTATGCTCTGCAATGGGAAATGATTCAATGGGCTAGTGAAGAAAAATGTAGATTTTATGATTTTGGTGGGGTGTCCGGAGATTTGAATCCTGATAATCCTTTGTATGGTTTGTATAAATTCAAGAAAGGATTTAACCCTGATTTTATTGAATTTACTGGTGAATACGATTTAGTTTTTAACCAAGTATATTATTTTTTATGGACTAAGGGGTTGCCTTTATTCAAAATCGCACGGAGCAATATGCTAAAAGCAAAAAGAATTGTTGGGAAAATTTAAACTGAATTTAAGTTGACAAAAGAACAGGCTTAAGTTAGAATGTAACTGCATGCAGGGGAGTGGCTCAATTGGTAGAGTAGCGGTCTCCAAAACCGTTGGTTGCGGGTTCAAGTCCTGTCTCCCCTGCCAAAAAAAACATGAAAAAAGCATTGTCTATTATATTTTTACAGCCGTTCCGTAAACAACAATCTCAGCCATACCGCTAGCTATTTGAGACGAGGAAAACTGTATTCCGATAATACCGTTAGCTCCTAGTTTTTTGGCCTCCTCAATCATTTCTTGCATGGCACTTTCGCGAACTTTTTTCATTAAAACAGAATACTCCGTGACTTCACCTCCTGTTAAATTTTTAAAAAAAGCAATGAGGTCTTTACCTACATGCGCTGCCTTAACCTTGTTCCCCGTTACAATACCTAGAACTTCATACTCAGCATTGAGAACCATAGTAGTACTTAGTAACATTTTAAAATCCTCCTTTTAGTGGTAGGGGAAAACACCCCTCTTTAAGGGGAGATATTTCCACCAGTAGGTTTTTATGGGGGAGATGTTTCTAACTTCCTTCTTTTGCCTAATGCAGGAATATTCCTCCAAGAATATTGTCTAAATCTCCAAAGATTAATAAAGAGGGACTACATCCCTAGTTTCTAATCCATCCTGCTATATCTTTAATTACTTGCTCATCCACATTACCGGGAATGTTATATTCATCAGGAGTTGATTTTCCTTCGCCTACCAGAAAAAGATGATTCAGGTCAGGGTAGAGTTTGAATAAAACATTTTCTTTTGTGACGAGAGCTTTTTGCCATCCCTCGAAATCTTCAACAGTAACTTGGTAATCTCGCCCACCTTGAAGGATAAATAAGGGGGACGAAAGTTTTAGTGCCTCCTCTACAGGGTTTCTTTTGAGCAAGTCATACCAATAACCTGCCGGGGTGCTAAGAACAGTTTCATTTTCTGCAAACTCATGATTCTTAATTACCTTAGCAGATTTCTTTGCTTCTTCAAGTTTCTCTGCCTCTGTTGCACTAATCTTTCCATCCAGTAAGAATATATACTCAAACTGTTCCAGAAGCAGTTCAAGGAGAGTTCTTGTGGGTCCAGCTAGAATGATAACTCCAACAAGCTTACCATCACGATTTGCTATCTCAGGCACTAACATCCCACCGAGACTATGTCCTAGAATAAACATCTTTTCAGGATTGATCCCTTTTTGTTTCCGTAGGAACTCCATGGCCAACAAAGCATCTTCAATAACTTCTTCTTCAACCGTAACAGTGGTAGCTGTGACCATTTTTCCACTATGTACTTTCGTACGTTTATCATATCGAAGGACAGCTATGCCGTTACTTGCCAGCCCCCAGGCGAGATCTTTAAAAGGCTTGTTTGGACCTATACTCTGATCACGATCCTGTGGACCTGAACCATGTACCAGCAGTAAAACAGGGAATGGGCCTTCCCCTTCAGGAATACTAAGCGTTCCCGGTAGTTCCCATCCTTTAGTTCCGAATATCACCTCCTGCTCAAAGAAGGCTTCCTTGCTTACATAGTTTGGTGGTGTATAAACTCCCGAGATAGGCTCTGGTGGAACAAAGAAAAGTCCGGCAATGCACCTGTTATTGTCAAACACAACTCGTGCATTTAGTGCTTCCTTCTCAAAGTTAATCCTTAGCAGAACAATTTGAGATCCATTTTCCTCAAGTACTGTGCTCTCTCCCAGAGATTTAAATATCCCTGTTTAGCTATAATGGTTTTCCAAACTTCCCTTAGTTTTTCTACCGGGAGAGCATTTTCCATAGTAGCATCGAATTGCTTCACCGCTGCAGTATACTCTTCATTGTCCAAAAGTAGAAAGAAGTCTGTTGCCATCTTCAGTAAATCTGCAGGCGTAGCTGGCTCAGCTGCCGTCACTGTAATTGTGGATTTTTTGTCAGCCACACTTACTTCATATTTCCCCTCTTTTTCAAAAGAAACTGTAAAGG
>CAZIRG010000112.1:0-5812 GCA_964541505.1 uncultured Syntrophomonadaceae bacterium
TTAATATGATTAAATATGATAAAAAAATTAATTAATGCAGGAATGCGACGAACAGGAGCATCCTGAACCTCGGTGCTAGGAGGTTCGTAACCCTCGGTGCTCAGCACCAAGTAAATTAACGTAAACCAGATATAATTAGCAATAAACAACTATTTAACAGTTAATATATCAAAAAATCAGCGTAAATCATAAAAATCATAATAAATCAGCGTCTACTTTTAAATATCTTATAACTAATTTCATGCGTCAGTGCTGATGAAAATGTACGTTAGTTGCCTTCGCAAGTATAACAGTATATCCCATCTTAACCTCCGTATATATGCAACAATAGTAAGATTATTATTGTTAGCAGCATCATTGCTGATATAGTTAAATTACTACTCAAAGAACCTTCCATTCCTTTGGCAAAAGAAGACATGTTCTTTATGAAATGAACTGTTGGCATGTATAGGGCCTCATCAATATAACCAGCTTTCACCGCCATATTTTTAATTGCACTCAGCCGTAAAAAAACCTTTCCAATCGCATTTTCAACTTTACTGATTATATCTCCGACTACTGATGTTCTCACTATTGTTTCTGCTGCGACTAACTTGTCCACGTTTTCACTGTAGGCAGCATCAAAATGATAAGCCTTCTCTAGCAATTCTTCAAAATCAAGGTAGTAGTGTTTTGCTTTTAGTTTATGATCTTGCGTCGGAATAACATAACCACCACCCCAAGGCTCAACAACTTTTTTATTTTTTCTAGACATAAGCAAAACAACACTTACTGCTGCTAGTAAGATCATAGCTAATGCTACCGGCGAAAAGTAGGCACTAGCAACCATTTCCGCTAAAGGTGCCTTAATCCCAACCAGCCAATAATTGTAATTAACGTACGACGATATATCTGTTATGCCAGCCAGAGATTTTCCCACAGCAGTCACCAAAGGTAGCAAAAGAAAAGGAAACAGCCCGGTAATAAGACACATAAAGGCCAAGATCCCTTTCCCAATTAACATACTCTTTGGCACTTCCCTAGTATTTTTTGTTAACTCATTGGGCTCGCCTGCAAAGGAAGTAGCATAAAGTTTAAGCATGGATGCTAGCGTTGCTGCACTTATTAAAAAGGCCATAACCCCAAATAGAATAAGCATAGCATTTCCGGACAGAAAAGTAACTTGATAAATCATCCATTTTGACATAAAACCGTTAAATGGTGGAATACCTGAGATTGATAATACACCAATGAACAAGGCAATTCCTGTAACCGGCATAGTTCTAACGAGACCACCTAGCAGATTCAGGTTTCGAGAATTGGTTTGACGCATTATTGATCCTGCTGACAGGAAGAGCAATCCTTTAAACATGGCATGGTTAAATAAATGATATAGCCCTGCTGCCATTGCTAAAATATCAAAGGCAACATGTTCTCCTCCCCTCGCCAGAAAAATCATACCGATGCCAATTCCTAGCCAAATATAGCCCATCTGTCCCACGCTATGGAACGCAAGCAGCCTTTTTATATCTTTTTGCTTAAGGGCAAAAAGTGTTCCCAAAACAAGCGTTATAGCTCCTAATATGGCGACAACATTACCAAAAGTTAAAGAGTACGGTAACATAAAACATGTTGTTCTAATCAGACCATAAACAGCTACTTTTGCCATTACACCCGAAAATATTGCTACAGCATTACTCGGCACAATCGGATAGGTTGCCGGCAGCCAAAAATAGAAAGGAAAGACCCCTGCCTTGCTACCAAACCCCAATAAAAACAGTATATAAAGCAGCGGTGTTCCTTGCATAATATCTCCCAGCACCTTCATATCCAAGGTTCCATAGGTGACGCTTATTATAACCACTGCAATGATCAGAGGTAGTGAACTGGCAACATGCATGGTCGCAAAATATTTAAAGCCTGCTCTTTCAGATTTTTTGTTCATTTCCCAAATGACAAACAAGAAGGAAATAAAAGTCATCGCTTCCCATGCCTTGCTTATCGTAATACCTCATATATGAAGGTGATATATGAAGGTGTATATATAGAAACGGCAAAACCTAAGATACCTAATAAGAGACATAGCAATATTGATAAAGCATCAATATGGAATGAGAGACCAAACATAGCAAAATTTAACGGTTGCCCTTCTATAATTGTAATTACAGAAAAAACAACTAATAGCAACGAAGCAATGCTGGTAAATAACGATGTTACTTTTAGGGAATTTGTATGTTTGGCAACAAACGGCAAGCCACTAACGGCACCTAGCATGAACAGCAATATAGTGCCACCAAAGAGCAGCAACGGCATGTTGGTTGTGAGTAATAGCCAATTAATATTATTTGCCTGCAGTAAGGGACGCACAAATATGGCCCCCATAATTAACGCTATTATGGGGAAGGTCATACTTAACGGTACTTCCCTTTTAATTTCAGGTTCTCCTTCAGCCAAAAAGAACTTGTGAATTACAGTAAGGAAAGCTAAAAATGCCAGTATCCATGATAATGCCAGCAATACACTTAAAAACGGACTAACTTGATAGAGATTTGTGACTACATTCATCTTGCTTATAAAAAGGCCAAATGGTGGCACGCCTTCCAACGCAAACATAGAAAAAATAATCAACCACCCTACCAACGAATATTTCCGCACAACACCAGTTAGTTCTTTAAATTTCTTAGTATTAAATACATATATAACCATACCTGTAACTAGGAAAGCAGCTCCCTTAGCCAATCCATGATTGATCACATAATCTTCTAAAATATACTTAACATTTCCTATTCCAGACATGCCGGTGAGCAAAATTATAAACATCCAGCCCATGTTATCTATCGTTGACCAAGCAAACAGTGTCTTTAAATCTTTTTGAGCAGAATAGCTAAAGACAGCAATAAAAATACTTACTGCCGCCATGATGGCAAATATGACCATTAACCATGCTTCTACTTGCCATTTGGCGAGAGATAACACCACAAATATCCCATAGAGCCCTAACTTAACCATTGCTCCCGAAAGCAAGGCCGAAACTGGCGAAGGAGCAACCGGATGTGCTTCCGGCAACCAGAAGTATAATGGGAAGATACCACATTTAGCAACAAAGCCTAACGTGGCCAACAGTACAATCGGAGTTGTAAATTGCTCAAAGGCAGTGAAGGCAAAAGTACCGGTCAAAGCCATGGTAAAAGCAAGAACAGCAAAAATAGGCACGGTACTAAATATATGCATAATTATAAAATATTTAGTACTTGCTTTAACTGCTTTCATATCTTTGTGGTCATAAAGAATTAAAAAATAAGATGCTAGAGTCATAATTTCCCACAAGAACAGAAAAGCAACCCAATTTCTAACCAGTGGGATAACTTGCATCGTAAAAACAAACAACAGAATAGTGAAATAATAAGGTATTCTGATCTTTTTCTCTATATAAAGTTTGATGTATTTATGCGAAAAAATTAAGGCAGCCACAGCTACCACCGTGATATTAAAAATGAAAGCACTAGAAAGATCAACATCTAACCATTAAATCGTCCTGAGTCTTCCCTTACCGGATTTTCCCTATTATTTGCTGTCATGTAGTTAGTAGAAAAAATCATAACAAAGACAGTAGCTACTACAATCACTAAGGCCACAACCACACCCATGGGATCAACTAAAAATCCAAAAATCACACCTAGTCGTGCCGTACTAAGTAAAGTCAACTCTAAAATAGGCATACCTGCCAAAAAATATTTTATCGCACCCCAAGTAGTACAGACTAAGGCAGCTGCTAGCGCAAAAAACATCGCCATATTGCCTTTTTTTTCATTTATACAAAGCAGAACTACTCCCACAAGGAGTGGAATTAAAAACGAAAAAATAAATAAATTTGCCACATATTTTCCTCCCTGAGTCTTCTTGCGATTGATGCCTAACTTGCTCTGTTCTTATCTCTATTTCTTCTTTCCCTGTCACCTTTAATCGCTTTAGTTGGGCATTTTTTTTCACACATAAAGCAATTTATGCATTTCTCATAATCAATTCTCGCCAGCTTGTTCTCTATTTCTATAGCTTGGACAGGACATATTTTAACGCAAAGCCCACAAGCGATACAACTCACGCTACATTTTTTTCTTACAATTTTACCAGGTTCTTCATTGTTACAGGCAAGAAATATATATCTATTTTGCGGCACCATCTTTATAACTTCTTTTGGGCATGCCTCAACACATTTTTCACAGCCAACACATTTTTCAATTATAATTTTCGCTATCCTATTTTCCGTAATCTCAATAGCACCTACCGGACAAACTCTTACACACGTACCCAAGCCTGTACAGCCATAATCACAAACCTTAAGACCTTCCTCCTGCTTAGCTGCCTCTATACAATCCTCTACGCCCTTGTACTCAAATTTGTCTTTACATTTCATTGTATCCCCGGTACAGATTACTTGGGCTACTAGCCTATTTTTTTTCTTTTCTATTTCAGATTTGTCCAGCAAAATTTCTTTCATCTCGCTACTTATAGTTGCTACAACTTTATAATGTTTTTCTTGCGCAACATTACCAAAACTGCCATAAACCAGTGCTTTCGTGGGGCAGGCAATAACACACGCCGGCTTCTTTCCTTCCTCCTGCAACTCTGCACACAAATTACATTTTGTGATAATATCGTTTCGAAGACTGTGTTAATCTCTCCGGGCTTTTTGCGTAATCAAGAATAGTAAGACCCTTCGGACATAACCTCCCTTCTTCATTGACTATTCCGCTAATGTCAGTCACATGATCAATGCTCTCCGGGTAACCATCCCGGGTTTCAATATAAACACGACACCCAACACCACAATACGGACAGACAACAAGTTTCTTTTCTTTCACACACCCTACCTCCTTTTGTTCTTGTAATACCCCACCACTAACCCGACACAAGTTGTTTTTCTTTCGCTAGAATCACCTCCTTTTAGTTTTGTAATATTCTGCCAATAGTCCGACATTTAATATCTGATCTTTAATGCAATGCGTAAGTTTGGCGAATTGTCCATTTTTGTTTAGCAGTGTTATTTATCACTTTTTGCTTATATAGCAACATTTATAGTGCCATATATCACTATTAAAGCACATTTTCCGCAACAAGTCAATACTTTTTTCTGAATACTTCTTTTAAAGTAAATAGTTTCTATTTTTTTGTAGAAATCAATAAGAGCTTCTTTTTTCCCTTATAATTCCTTATTCTCACACTTTTATAATCTCAACAAGTTTACCTGCTAACCGCAGTTTTTCTGCTAAAGCAGCCACCACTTTATTGCGCGATAACATACCTGACGGCTTTAGGGTAGTAATGTTGGCTGGGTTGCTTGACTGACCTGTCCAGAAATAAACCTCGTCAGCCTCCACAAACAGCTCTATCAGCCTTTCAGTCCCATAGCCTGCCTTCTCGGCCAGTTCCGGTTCATCAAAAATGTTATTTGTGCGATTGAGGGTTATTGCACCTTCACAGGCAAGGTCAATGCCTTCAATTTTATAATGAGCCGGGGCACCAAACTCACCAGGAAATATTTTGGGAGTAAGCCCCATATGGCTAGCCAATATTTTGGTGGTTGTGCCCCCAAAAACCGCCTTGGTTCCTACAGCTGCCAAAAAATCTTTCATAACTTGGCTATCTTTACTTTTTTTAGCAGGCGGCCCTACTAAAATCTGCAACACCCTGGGGCTACGCAGGTAAAGAAGAAGAGAAGAGATGTCATCAGCCGGACGATTCTGGGCAATCGAAGCAGCTTCATAAACAATACCCCTGGTAACTTTAGTGCCCTGGGCCGGTCGTTTGCCTAGATTTGTTCTGGCTAGGTATT
>CAZIRG010000113.1:0-5747 GCA_964541505.1 uncultured Syntrophomonadaceae bacterium
ATGGACGAAAAGACAAGTAAGATTGTACAGGTTATTTAGGAACAAGCCCTTAGAATACCTTGAATTATAATGTCCCCACTAAATAGAATATCCCCTTGGCGTAACCATTTTTCCTCCCTGTATGTAGGTGTGGGAGTTGCCAATTAAAATCACTGAAAACATATCAATCTCATACTCTAACATATCTTGTAAATTAGTAAGTATTTTTTCCTCTCCCACTCGCCCGGCACGGCGCACAATTCCTACTGGGGTATCCCCTCGCCTATGTGTAAGGAATATCTCTCTGGCTTTGTTTATATGCCGCCAGCGCCCACGACTGCGAGGATTATACAATGCAATCACAAAATCTCCCTCTACGGCTAAACTAAGCCGTTTAGCAATAACCTCCCAAGGAGTTAACAAATCACTAAGACTTATAACAGCAAAATCATGCATCAGAGGTGCTCCTAAAATGGCTGCTGCTGCATTAGCAGCTGAAACACCTGGAATAATCTCTACCTCTACCAAATTATCTTCTTTAATCTTCATCTCCAGTAGCGGACCTGCCATACCGTAAATACCTGCATCGCCACTACTTACAAGGGAAACCTTTTTCCCTTTTTTAGCAAACTCCAAAGCAATCTTACAGCGCTCTATTTCTTTTTTCATCCCAGAAGAAATAATTTTTTTACCTTTTAATAATTTTTTAATAAGTTTTATATAAACATCATAACCAATAATAACATCACTATCTTGAATGGCCTCTTCTGCCCTAATGGTCATTTCTTTTAAATTGCCGGGACCCAACCCAACCACATATATCTTTCCTTTTATTTCCTTATTATGCGTTCCTTTTTCCCCTTCTTTCATCCCTTAAACACCATCCCTCTATCTTTGATCACAGCTACAGTTACTCCAGAATATTTCTTTGTGCCGCTAATAATTTCCGGTTCTCTTGCAGCCAGCCAAGCTGCCGGCTCTGCTACTGCCCTAACTCCTATCTGTTCTTTAACAAAATCCGAACCCTTAAACTGATTTTCGATGATTTTAATCTCTTCTGGCGTAATTACTTTAATAGGCACACCAAATTCTTTTGCTGTATCAATTAACCCTTTTTCATTACTTTTTATAGTAATTGTTGCCAAACAGGCAATGCTGTTCATACTAATACTTGAATGCTGCAGTGTGTTTTCAATAGCATATTTAATATTTTCCGCCGAAATGCCGCGGCGACAACCTATTCCCAGCACAATATTTCGGGGACGTAAAATAACATAGGGAAGTTTCTGTGTAAGTTCCAGCTTATTTAATTCTGGTCTGGTCGACTGACGAACAAATTCATTTGCAAAATCTAAGTTTTTCTCAGTAATATAAACAACTCCTTTATACCTAAGAAAAACCTTGTTTGTTTTTTCTAAGTCATAGATCTGCACATTAGAGGGAAAATTCACTTCCAACTTAACAGAGGTAAAAATAGCAATTTTTTCTCTATGAAGTATAGACCAGGTAATTTCTTTCAAATCCTTACTGTGTTCGAAAACACAACGCCACTTTTTAGCTAATTCATCAATAGCAGGAATTCCCTGCACATCTGAGGCAGTAGTAATTACAGGACTAGCACCAAGTTTACCGGCAATTTCTCTTGCCAATTTATTAGCACCACCAACATGACCTGAAATTAGAGAAATAACAAAATCTCCTTTCTCATCCAACACCACCACCGCCGGGTCAACTTTCTTATCCTTTAAAAGTGGGGCAATAGTGCGCACTACAATACCACTAGCCATAATAAAAACAAAGCAAGAATATTTATACCAAAGAGAAGCTATAAATTCGGAAAAATTTTCTTCAATAAAAAAACAATCTTGGTATTCTCCTCTCAATTTACTAGAGACAAAGAGATCTGCTCGCGGAAATTCATTTTTAATTTTCTGTCCCAACAAGGTAGCTGCAGAAGTTAAAGCTATTACCGCTATCATACGTGAGCACTCCTGTAAGCATGACTAAAAGATTTATCATACAGCTTTGAAAGTTCATAAGCATTACCTAAGAAATTTCCCACTAAAATCAAAGCCGTTTTATTTATCTTCTCTTCTTTTACCTTTTCGGCAATAGTATCCAAAGTTCCCGTTACTGTTTTTGCATCAGGCCAGCTAACCCTTTGCACAACTATTACTGGTGTATCTCCTGGATAACCAACCTTTAATTCCTTAACCACCTTTTCAATCATATGCACACTTAAAAAAACAACCATAGAAGCATTATGCTGAGCTAAACTAGCTAGGTCTTGCCCCTCTGGGACAGGGATTCTTCCTTCTTGCCTAGTTAAAATTATTGTCTGAGAAACTCCAGGAAGAGTATATTCTTTTTGCAAAGCGGCTACTGCAGCTACAAAAGAACTAACTCCTGGAATAATCGTATAAGAAATACCATGTTTTTCTAGCTCAGACATTTGTTCCCTAATAGCGCCATAAATGCTAGGGTCACCGCTATGAACCCGAGCCACTATTTTACCATCGCGAACCCCCTTTATCATAACCTCCAATATTTCTTCTAAAGTCATAGTCGCACTATTATGCAGCACAGCCTGCTCTTTATGTCCCTCTAATACAGAAAAATTAACTAGGGAACCTGCGTAAATAATAATGTCAGCTTGCATAATGATTTTTTTGCCTTTGACAGTAATTAAATCTGGGTCCCCAGGGCCAGCACCAATAAAATATAATTGCTGTTGCACAATTCATTTCCCCTTCTTACCTATAATAATAGACATATAATCAACTTTTTTCGTCAATTTTGTTACCAGCTTGTCCACCACTTCTTCATCTTTATGGCCGCAGCGACTTACCATTACTGACCCAGTCAAATAGCCCTTTTCTTTAAGTTTAGCTATCAAGCGTGGGTAATAGCGAGACACTTTCATAAAAACCGCATTATCAAACATTTCCAATATTTTATCTATATTCTGCTTTTGAGATAAAGAAGGGATAATCGCCAAGTTTTCTTCGCCTTCTGCCAACGTTATGCCTAAACGAGCTGCAGCAGCACAAAAAGAAGTGATACCAGGGATAGTTTCTACTGTATATCCTGCTTCTCTCACTCTTTTATAAATATAGCCATAGGTACTATAAAGCGAAGGATCACCCAAAATTAAAAAAACCACCTGCCTGTTTTTATCCAAATAGTTTTTTATATCACTTACTGCCTGCTCCCAAACCTGGTTAAGAGTAATATCATCATTACTAGAAGACATATCTTCCCTTTTACTAATCATTGGAAAAATAAATTCTACTATTTCTTTTAGAGCAGGAATATGAGGAGCAGCAATAGTATAAGCCAAACTTTCTTTTTCCCGGCTAGCTTTAGGAACTATAATCACATCAGACTGCTGGATAGCCTCAACAGCCTTTAGCGTAAGTAGTTTAGGATCTCCCGGTCCAACCCCAACACCAACTAACTTCCCTTTCATTATTATACTTTCTCCTTTGACGCTGAAATAATAAATACGGGATTTAAAGCCAGCAGGGCAGTTCTTTCTCCCAATTCTTTGCCCTTAGCAATTGAGACAGTAATTACATCTATTTGCATGTATTTTTGTTCCTTCAAAAACTGAAGTCCCATAGTTACCGTTTCCAGCAAAATCCCGTTTAAAACAATTCTACCACCAGGTTTTAGAATATCGTTAACAGCAATAAGAATATCTTTTAAATTACCTCCACTGCCACCAATAACTGCTCGTTCCACTAAAGGGATTTTTTTTATAGCGGCGGGTGCTTCTCCTGCAATAATTTTAATATTAGTAACACCAAATCGTTTACAATTCTCACAAATTAACTCTACCGCTGCAGGGTTTTTTTCAATAGCATATATTTTTCCGTGAGCAGCTAGCAAAGCACATTCAACAGAAATTGAACCTGTTCCCGCCCCCACATCTAGTATATTACTGTGCGAAGTTAGCCTAAGTTTTGACAAAGTAAGAGCTCGCACCTCTTCTTTAGTCATCGGCACCTTGCCCCGGATAAAAAGCTCATCCGGAATACCAGGCACAGAAAAATCCCAATTAATCATAGGCATTGTAAATCACCATCACACATAAATTAGATACTTCCAGTCCTACCAAATCCTCAAGAGGCATATCCCGAATACACTCCTGTGGATAAGAAAGATTTTCACCAACAAGAACTCGTTTTTTTTTAATTCCTTTTTCTACAAGAAAACGTGCAATCTCCCCGGCAGGAAAATTCTTATCGGTCAAAAAAGCAATCTTTGCATGCTTTTTAACTAGTTCCTCTAGAGCAGCTTTTCTCCGACCGTGCAAACTGGTAAGATACGCATCTTGCCAAGGTAGTGATCCCTTGGCAAAAAGATATTGAAGAGAACTAATACCAGGAAAAACTTCTAGTTCATGTCTTTTAAAATAACGTAGCAGGGTAGCAAGCAGACTATAAAAGCCTGGATCACCAGATACCAAAACACCCACTTGTTTTGTTTGCCGTAAACTAGTAATAGTCTTAATAATTTTTTCAATTTCCCGCTCAATAATTAATTTTATTTGCTGTTCTGTGTCAAAAAGAGCTAAATTTCTTTTTCCCCCTACCAGAACATCACACTCTTGTGCTTTTTGGTAAATAACAGGGAGGATAAAATCAGGACTACCAGGACCTACTCCTAAAACATAAATCTTGTGCATAACAACAACTCCCACATCTATAAATGCAAAATATAACCGGTATGGTGTACTATCAACAAACTTTGCAAACTTTTTTAACCGAAAAAAGTTGACTTTCTTCACACATTTTAAAGGTATAAGGCTGGACTTTGCGTGAAATCAAGCTTCTGCTACAAGCAACAAAAAGAAATTTGATAAATTCATCTACTGAACCGGTCAGGTTCAAAGCTGAGCAGGTTAAGTTCAAGCTTGAACAACCGGAAATCCTAGAAAAGCAAATCACCGCTTTGGAATTCCAAATCAGCAGGCAGGGCAATCCCGCTTTACGTTACATCTAGACGTTAATCGGGAAAAACCTCTGCAGCAAAATGTGCCAGAACAGTTACTTCATAAGCTATTATGAACTGCTGCATCAAAGGGGCAAGTCGCCCTGTCAAATATATGTTGCAGCCGGCAACAAATTCTTGCGGATTGCCTTTGCCATGTTGAGAAACCAAACGCTATTTTATATTCCAGGCTATGAAGAATGCACCAGCGATATTATTCGTAAACTTAGCTGCAAAGAAACTAAGGAAACAGCCAAGCAGACTTTATCGTTAACTAATACTGCAAATAAAAAAACAGTTGCTCTGCAGTTAAAGTTTGGGCGCTTGGATGCAGCAGGGGCTAAAGCCAGTTGTAACTAGGGGATAACCAAAAACCCGTGAGTAGAATAGCTCAACTCTTTTACCTTGAGCATCCCCTTATTAAATCTGAATTAAGCATCTTGATTAAAAAACCGCATTCTGCCAGTATGGAATTCCTGTAAGGGGTATAAAAAAAGAGCTCTGCTAACTTTGCGCTAACTTTAACCAGTAATACTGTTATATTGGTAAAAAACTTGCAATCAAGGGAAAGATGAATTACCATATGTCCAATCACATAATAATTTGCATATTTACAAATTACGCTATAATTTTTCTTTTACTTGCATTAAGAATAGTAACGCCTACTACCTCTCCTTTCTCATACCTGATTACGACATCCTCATCTGTAAGCTCTGAATCATCAGCATTACTTGGCTTCTTAAAGTTAATGTATAAAACATCAGCTTCTTTGT
>CAZIRG010000114.1:0-5745 GCA_964541505.1 uncultured Syntrophomonadaceae bacterium
AAATAAAACCGGTGTAGTAATGGAAATGATGGGCACTCGCCGGGGTGAGATGAAAAATATGACCGACATAGGTGGTGGACAATTTCGATTGGAATTTAAGGTACCGGCACGTGGGTTGATTGGCTTCCGCACCAAACTGCTTACTGAAACCAATGGGCACGCTGTTATGAACCACCTTTATGATGGTTACGAGCCGTTCAAAGGTGAGATAAAAAGCCGTGCTCAAGGGGTCTTAATTGCCTTTGAAACTGGGTCAGCTACCCAATATGCCTTGCACTCTGCTCAAGGACGCGGCACTCTATTTGTTTCGCCGGGTCTAAAAGTTTATGAGGGCATGATAGTGGGAGAACATGCCCGACAGCAAGACTTAGAAGTAAATATCTGCAAGAAAAAACACTTGACCAATATCCGTTCCAGTAGTGCTGATGCTTCCTTACGTCTAGAAGAGCCGCGCAAGTTTAGTTTGGAAGAGTCATTAGAGTACTTAGGAGATGATGAGTTGCTGGAGGTCACTCCTACTAGTTTAAGAATGCGTAAAAGACTCTTACAAAAACACAAAAGAGAAAAAGCAAGGAAAGTGAGTAAGTAATGCAGATTAACATAAATCAACGAATACTCGCTTCGCATTCAAATGGTAGTTTGCCGTGTTGCAGCCCGACTGACTTACTGACTCACTTTATTCAATTCCTTGAAAGGATCGCACCAAATATTTATCTCCCGGGGGTGTTGAAAACAAACTCACAGCAACATAGAGTAAAGTTGCTATAGGCAAAGCATAAAACAACGGGGCCACATGCGTCCAAGGGTAAGGTAATAGGTGATCTACACCAAAGAGGTGACGAGAAATACCAAAGGGTACAGATTCTGCAGTGTGTAAAAAAAAGAAACCAAAAATGCTGACACTAAAACCTGCCATAACACTAACTATAGCAGCAATACGTGTACCCCTTTTCCAGTATAAAGCCCCTACTAATGCAGGCAGAAAGCCTGCCGCACAAATACCAAACCAAAAAGCAGTTGCTCTGGCAATGATACTACCAGGAAGAATATAGGCAAGAATAATCGCTAGTAAAATGGCGAGCAAAACCCCAAAACGAGTTAATAGTGTAGAACGCCCTTTTTTAACTCCTAAGGTCTCCAATATGTCTTTGCCAAAAGAAACTCCCTGTACGTGAATTAAAGACCCTAAAGTGGAAATGGCTGCCGAAAGAAGAGCAACCATAAAAAGATAAAGAAACCAGACTGGCATTACTTCACTGATAAAAGTAGGGATAATAAGATCAATATTGCCCTCCGGCATCGCTGCCACCGCAATGAGACCACGAGTGTTATAAAAGTGAAGGTTAGTTAAGGGTCCCACTAAAAAAGCTGTTCCGGTCATAAAAAAAATAAAGACCCCCCCCACCGCCACGGCCCGATAAATAGATTGTGTAGATTTTACCGTCATAAAACGGGTTACCAACTGTGGTTGAGCAAGTACACCAATCCCAACACCGAAAATAAAAGTGCTCACTACTGTCCACCAAAGCGAAGAACCTAGAGCAGGCATAGCTGTCCAACCTTGGTGCCCGGCAGCAACCAAACCTTCTGGTACCATCTCGCTCAAAGCAGAAAGTGCCCGGTGAGCATTGATAACTCCGCCCGCATCAGCATAGGTCTTAACCAAAAGAAAGAGCATTCCTGCAAACATCAAAGTTGCACAGAAAGCATCAGTATACATAACAGCTTTCAATCCTCCAGAAAATACATAAGCTCCGACAAAAAGTGCCAAAATAAAAAGAGATAGATTATAATCTATCTGGAGTGCTTCCTCAACAAAGCGAGCTCCTCCTACCAGGATTACACCTGTATAGGCAGGCATAAAAATAAAAATCATTAATCCGGAAAAAACAGTCAGAAACCTGGAATTGTATCTCTTGCCGAGAAGCGCCGGAAAGGTTTGAATCTCCAAATTTAAAGACATCTTGCGAATACGTATCCCCAAAACAGCAAAAGCCAGCAAAATGCCTAGAACAACATTAAAAAAAGTAAGCCAAAGTAGACTAAACCCAAAAAGTCCGGCCGCACCGCCAAACCCAATAATGGCTGCCGTACTTATAAAAGCCGCACCATAAGATAAAGACATTATAACAGGGTGGACACTTCTCCCTGCCAGCAAATAATCCTCATTTGTAGATGTCTGCTTCCAACCATGCCAAGTCAAACCCGTAATAATAAATAAATAAACCAAAATTACTAAAGTTAGTACAAAAGTATTCATTAAGCATCATCTCCTTTATTCCAACGAGAAGCACCAAAAGCAACACAGGTCACTGTACCAGCAACTGTTAAAAACCATGCTGCTGTAATCCAGACATCTGACATCCCCAACATTTTTTTACCCCCTTTTTTCTCAACTCAGCACTCCGCCGGTGGAAAAATAAACCTTCTGCTTCTGCCAGCTGCATACATGTATCTGCAAGGCGAGCAGCCCCTTCAGTGGTTAATCGTTGGTAGGAGGCTACTTTTATAAACGTGCCTACCCAAAGACCACTACTAAACCGAGAACAACCTGCCGTGGGTAAAATATGATTTGTTCCTGAAACATAATCCCCAAAAGCTACTGCTGCATACTCACCGCTAACCAAAGAACCGTAATTGCTCACTTTGTTGCTAATCTCTTTGTTGCACACTGTCTGCAAAGCAAGATGTTCAGGTGCAATGCTGTCAGATATTTTTACGGCCTCCTCCAGATTGTCAGTTAAAACGATTTGCTCATTCTCTTCCCAGGATCGGGAAATAATTTCCGGGACAGCCTGTCCTTTTAATTCCTGCCTGATAATTTCCTGTACCTGATGTGCCAGTTCCCGGCTGGTAGTAACCAGAATCCCTCTTGCTGTTGGATCATGTTCACACTGTGCCAGTAAATCAACAGCTATATACTGTGGAGAAGCAGAATTATCAGCAATAATCAATACCTCACTAGGTCCAGCAAGCATATCAATTTCCACTTCACCACTTACTTGCCTTTTGGCTTCTGCTACAAATTTGTTCCCTGGTCCTACAATTATGTCAACAGGCAAAACAGTAGCAGTCCCATAGGTATAAGCAGCTATCGCCTGAGCACCCCCCATACAGTAAATCTCATCAGCTCCAGCCATATCCATAGCTACCAGCACAACAGGATGTATACCTGAAAATTCTTTGACAGGTGGTGAACAAGCTGCAATTCGTTTGACACTAGCCACTCTAGCAGGAATAATAGACATATTTTTTTCTACAGTTGATAAGCTTTTGCTACTTCTTCTTCGGAGACTCTTAATCTTTCCGGTTTTATTTCTATAGCATCATAAAACTGCGTTAATTCAAACAAGGCCCGGTCACCTTCTTCTGCTACTTTTTTTAATATACCAGCTACTATTTCTCGTAACTTATCTTTGTCTGCGTTTTCTGTTGCCAGTGCTTCTTTGATAAAAAGCATTTGTCATCACTCCCATTTTTCCTCCAGCAGTTCCCGTAAAAACTTTACACTATTAGAAATATCATTTATATCTACCATCTCGGCTGCTGTATGGATATAGCGACAAGGTATAGACATAACTCCGGCAGGAATACCCTCCCGGGTAAGATAAATGCTGCCAGCATCAGTGCCACCTCGCACCAGCACTTCCAGCTGATAAGGAATATTATTTTTCTCAGCTACGGTAATCATTTTTTCTTTCACCTTAGGATGACAAATAATAGAAGCATCTTTAATTTTAACCGTAGGTCCTTTCCCCAGAGAAACAGACATAGTATTAGCTTCCGGTGTATCCC
Source organism: uncultured Syntrophomonadaceae bacterium (assembly GCA_964541505.1). Taxonomy (GTDB): domain Bacteria; phylum Bacillota; class Dethiobacteria; order PWVN01; family PWVN01; genus CAZLTH01. The sequence goes on from CAZIRG010000114.1 coordinate 3,796, forward strand.
CCACAGAAGTAACATCAACCGCTAACGCATAATCAGGATTTAAACGGAAAGCTGCCGTCCGGGCACCTCTTAGCCCTAACTCTTCCTGAACAGTAAAAACAAAACATATTTCATTGTCTGTTTGAAGTTCTGACAACACTTCCAATAAAACAGCACAGCCTACCCGGTCGTCCAAAGCCTTTCCTGAGAGTCTTCCTCCGGTTTCAACTAAAGCACCTTCAAAAACTCCGATATCTCCTATCCTTATTTTTTGCTCAGCTTCTTCCCTGTTTTTTGCTCCAATATCGAGATACATCTTCGTATACTGGAGTTTTTTCAGGTCTTCAGGTTTTTCAACAGCTACTGTAGCGCAAATACCTTGAGGAAACATAAATCTTTTGCCAAGAAGCACATAAGGTAGCTTTATACCAACACCGGAAAAACGCAAAAACCCATTATCATCAATATGGGTAATTATCAACCCTATTTCATCCATATGAGCAGCTACCATTATTCTTTTACCTTCGCTTTTGCCTTTTTTAATAACAATGAGATTACCCAATGAATCTTTAAATACCTCATCTGCTATTTTCCTAGCTTTTATCTCTATCAGGGAGCTGACCTGTTCTTCTCTACCTGATGGTCCGTATACTTCCGACAACTGTTTTATAAGTTCTCTCATATTTTAAATTCTCCTTTGGCTAAAGAGTTTAATACTGCCCTGAGAAGTTTCTGGCCCTGTGCGAGGTCCTGTAAATTAATCAAAGAAACCGGTGAGTGCAAATACCTGCAAGGAGTCGAAATAACTCCGGCAGGCACCCCCTCAGCGCTAAGACTGATTTTGCCGGCATCAGTACCTGCCTGGGTAAAACGGCGAAACTGGTAGGGTATCTTGTTGGTCTCAGCAACACTGATTAAAAAATCCAGCACTTTTTTATGGGCAACAAAAGAAGCGTCCATCAAGGTAAGAACAGGGCCTTTCCCGAGAGATGTAGCATGAAAATGTTCTTCGTACTCCACTACATCAGCTGCTGTCGTAGTCTCCAGAATCAAAGCCAAACTTGGCTTTATTTTATAAGCAGCCGGTCCGGCTCCACGCAAACCTATCTCCTCTTGGACAGTAAAGACACCCCAAACAGAAATGGGCAAATCTTCTTTAAGCAATTCTGCCAGTATATAGCAGCCCACTCTGTCATCCAGTGCCTTGCCACTAAAAGCGTTGTCACCCAGATGAAGCGGTTCTGTGTCAAAAGCAACATAATCTCCCCTTTTAACAAGTTTTTCTGCTTCTTCCTTATTAGTTGCGCCAATATCTAGAAATAACTCCTCCAACGGGATGGTTTTTTCTCTTTCCTTCTCTTTTTGTAAATGAATAGCTTTAGCCCCGATCACTCCTTTTACTTTTTCAGAGCCTATCAGGACTGTTTTGGAAAGCAAAACTTGATCATCTATTCCCCCGAGTTTATAGAATTTGAGCAAGCCGTTTTTTTCAATATCAGCCACCATGAGACCAACTTCATCCATATGTGCCGAGAGCATTAACCTAATATTATCACTCGCTCCTTTTTTAAAAACCAGCAAATTCCCCAAAATATCAACCTCGATGCTGTCAACAAAAGGTGTGAGTTCTTCCTTGATAATATTGCGTACTTCTGACTCACAGCCAGATACACCTACTGCCCGGGAAAGTTTTTCTAAAAACATGTCAATTCCTCCCTGAACGAAGCATCTAAATCTCGCACAAAAAAGGCTAAAAGTCGTCCGGCAGTTACTATATCTTTCACATTCAAAGTTTCTACAGAAGTATGCATATACCGCAACGGTAAAGAAACAAGTCCTGTAGCCACCCCTTCTCGTGTTATCTGCATTGCCCTAGCATCTGTCCCCGTTGGCAGAGGCTCAATTTCTTGTTGATAAGGTATACCATATTTTTCTGCCGTTTTTTTAAGTTTATCATATATTGCGGGGTGG
>CAZIRG010000115.1:0-5712 GCA_964541505.1 uncultured Syntrophomonadaceae bacterium
TTTAGATTTACTTTTAATCAAGCTATTTGACACACTAGTTGCTAGTTGATATACTAAAAATATATCTCCATAAAAGTTGTGTGCTTGATGGAATTACAAAAAATACTAAAAAGGAGGAAACACGCATGAGTTCTTATGCCAAAAAAATTTTAAGGGTAAATTTAACCACAGGTTCTGTTACCACCGAGCCGTTAGATGCTGAAATGGCTAAGGCTTTTCTCGGGGGCAGAGGGCTGGGAGGCAAAATGCTGGCTGATGAAATCCCTGCTGGTATTGACTCCCTCAGCGAGGAAAACAAGATTTTCTTTATTACTGGACCTTTAACCGCCACATCTGCACCCACCAGTGGGCGCTACATAGTTGTAACCAAAGCGCCTCTCAACGATGTCATTGCTGCTTCTAATTCCGGTGGTTACTGGGGAACAGAATTAAAGTTTGCTGGTTATGACATGCTCATTGTAGAAGGCAAAGCCAAAGAGCCCGTCTATATTTATATTAAAGACGATGTGGTAGAAATTCGCTCGGCAGCAAAGTTCTGGGGCAAAAAGACCATGGAAGTCACTGATATGTTCCTTGAAGAAGTCGGCGACTCTAAAGCCCGGGTATTAAACATCGGTCCGGCCGGAGAAAACCTCTCTCGCATTGCAGCAGTAATGAATGATCGTTACAGAGCAGCTGGTCGCTCCGGTGTGGGTGCTGTTATGGGTTCGAAAAAATTAAAAGCTATCGTGGTACGTGGCAGCAATAAGGTAACTGTTGCCCAGCCAGATAAGTTCAAAGAAGTAGTCAAGGACGCCGTCAAAAAAATCAGGGAACACCCGCTAACCGGTCAAGGTCTGCCTGCCTATGGCACCGGTGTTTTAGTTAACATTATCAATGAAAACGGCGTATTTCCCACTAATAATTTCCAGGAGGGCGTATTTGCGGGAGCAGAACAAATTTCAGGTGAAACTCTTGCTGAGAAATACTTGGTTAAAAAAGATGTCTGTTATCGTTGTCCAATAGCCTGTGGTCGCTATTGCAGTGTTGACGGCGAAGAGGGCGGCGGTCCGGAGTACGAGACACTTTGGGCCTTTGGCGGCACTTGCGGTGTTTCCGATCTCAAAGCAGTTATTCGAGCCAACAATGTCTGCAACGAATTGGGACTGGATACTATTTCTGCCGGTGCAACTATTGCTGCCGCTATGGAACTATACCAACGTGGCTATCTCAAGCCGGAAGATGTTGATGGTCCAAAACTTAAATGGGGCAGTGGTGAGGCTGTTCTCGAATGGACAAGGAAGATGGGTATGAGCGAAGGATTAGGTGCCAAGATGGCCATGGGTTCTGCTCGTCTCTGTGCTGCTTTTGGTGCTCCTGATTTGTCTATGGCCGTAAAAAAATTGGAACTCCCTGCTTACGATCCACGGGGCATTATGGGAATGGGATTGAGCTATGCTACTAATAACCGCGGTGGTTGCCATGTGCGCGGCTATATGATTGCACCTGAAATTGCAGGTATGCCAGAAAAATTAGATCGTTTTTCCCTAGAGGGCAAAGAAGTCTGGACAAAAATCTTTCAGGACCTGACTTCAGTTATTGATAGCCTTGGATTGTGTCTATTTACTTCTTTTGCACTGGGCGCTCAAGAATATGCCGACCTTTATAATGCTGCCACCGGTGAAAACTTAACCGCAGACGAGCTCTTAGCCTGCGGTGACCGTATCTTTAATAATGAGCGTCTCTTTAATTTACAAGAGGGCTATAGCATAAAAGATGACACCCTACCGAAACGTCTTCTGGAAGAGCCTATGCCTGATGGTCCTGCTAAAGGGCATGTACATCAATTAGATAAGTTATTACCCAAATACTACGAACTACGTGGTTGGGATGAAAAAGGAGTTCCCACAACAAAAACAAAACAATCTTTAGGATTATAGTTTTTAGTTGGGTTTCTTTATCTAAGTCTTGAACGTTGCCTTTCCAGTTTCTACAATAATAAATAGTATTCATTAGACAGGAGGTTTTTCAGTTGAAAGACCTCCTGTTTGACGAGAAAACAGGAGATGCCATAGATGCCATATAAATTATTTCAGGGAGAAGAATTTGAAGTCCTATTACAACCACAAAACAATATCAAGAAACTGTATCTGGAAATCACGAATGATTGTAATTTACAATGTACTACCTGCTACAGACATGCTTGGGAACATAAATCCGGTTATATGTCCTCAGAAACAATAAAGAAGATTGTTAATCAGCTAGATGATTTCCCTCATTTGGAAAAAATTATTTTAGGTGGCATTGGAGAACCTATCTATCATCCACAATTTGACTCTATTTTCAAAAAGTTAAATAAGAAAAATATTCCTCTGATTTTAACTACAAACGGCACTCTTTTAGATAAACACCTGTCAGAAACTATCATAGGAAGCAATATGCAAGAAATAATTATTTCTGTAGATAGCAATAGTGAAGAGGAATTCAAGACCATAAGAAATACGACGCTATCCCCTCTCTTAAAAAAACAAAAATATTTAACCACTTTGAAAAAATCTAAAAACCTGCTCTACCCAAAAATATCCTGGGAATTTGTAGCTATGAAATCTAATTTTGCAAATCTGCCCGGGGTGGTAAAGTTAGCCGCAAAAATTGGCATAACTACAGTTTATGTTACTCACCTTATGCCAGTAGTTACCAAAAATGCTTCTGAAATTTTATATACTAACGGACTATGCTCAGAAGCAAGTAAAGTATTTTCTGAAGCACAAAATACCGGGCATGCCTTGGGAATAAAGGTAATTACTCCCAAAAGTAAATTAAAAACTGACCGTTTCTGTAGATTTGTTGATAACTACGCCACGGTTATTTCTTGGGACGGTGAAGTTTGCCCTTGTTACCGCCTTCTACATCCTTCTCGTGAAATTGTTTTTGGTAGGCAGAAAAAGATATTACAAAAATCATATGGCAATATAAAAAAACCTACTCTCTTAGAAATCTGGCAATCAGCAGAGTATATGAAATTCAGATACGCAGTAAAATATGGTCTTTACGCTTCTTGTACTGACTGTGAATTAGTAGATGGTTGTGACTTTCCCATGACCAGTGACCAAGATTGTCTGTGTTTCTCCCCAGCATGTAGTGATTGCCTTTGGGCAAGGGGGATTATCTTCTGTCCCTGAACTGCTCCATTCTATAGTAAAATAATTGATTATATTAAGAAAATGTGTTATAATTTTTTTATTAAAGGAGTGTTTCCATATGCAAGTGACAGTGACAGTGAAATTATTTGCTAGTTTGCGTGTAAACCGCTTTAAAGTAGAAACTCGCACCTATGAAGATGGCATAACTATAGAAAAAATAGCTGCGGATTTAAATATTCCCAAGGAAGAACTAGCTTTAAAGCTGGTCAACGGTCAAGATGCTATGCTAAATCACAAACTTAATGACGGTGATATTTTATCACTTTTTCCTGCAGTAGGAGGGGGATAAGATAGGGGTTCTCCTTCTTCATAATAATCTATATTTTCTGATAAAATAAGAGCAATTAGCTATTTATGCGTTTTAGGCAATATATACAGTGAAAAGAGGTGAAATTATGAGTAATGCTTGGCAAAGTTTTATTGCTGGAGAAAAACAATTAAGTACAGTTGACCCCTTAGTTTATCGCTCTTGGCAACGCAGCAGGGATAATAAGGTTAATAGTCAACATGTTATTAATTATGAAATCCTGCCTGCACCTCGTTTAAAAGAACGTTGTCAGGAACATGAAGACCTTATTCAAGCAGGCAAGCCAGTATTAGCCTGTATTTTTCGTTATTTAAAAAACTCAAATCATATCGTCCAACTAATCGATAATGACGGGTATATTTTGGAAGTTTTGGGGGATCCTCCTTTTATAAATAAAGTTCAGAAAGTACATCTAAGTCCGGGTGCCAACTGGCGAGAGGAAATTATGGGCACTAACGCCATTGGCACAGCAATAGTTGAGCAGACTCCTATAACTATATTAGGTTGGGAGCATTATGTACAAGCTCATCATTTTATAAGTTGTTGGTCTTCTCCCATCAGAAACCACACAGGAAAAATCACCGGGGTTCTGAACATAAGTGGAGATGCGGGAATAAGCACAAACAAAAACCTAGTAGAAATTTCTGTTATGGGTGCCAGGTTAATTGAACAAAACCTACAAATTATTAATTTAAAGCGTAATTCTTATTTTTATAAACAGGTTGTTAATCTGGTAGGAGAAATGCGTCAGAAAGGGTTTATTGCCATTAATGACCAAGGCATCATTGCCGAGATTAATAAAACAGGGGCAAGAATGTTGGGTTATAAACAAGAAGAGATGATTGGGCAATCCGTTGTAGAAATTTTCGAACATGGTAAAAACTGGCTACTTGACAATAACTTTTTAAATTTACCGCCAAAAGAGAACCCGAACTATAAAATCATACCAAACCTGCACCAAGTAGTTGATAACAATGTTCATATAATTGGTACTGCCGGAACGTTTTGTTTGGTTCCCAAGCATAAACAAACAGAAAAAGAGCCGGAAGAACAGTTTTTATGGGTGGGACATAGTGCGGCAACTAAAGAAGTTTTTAAACGTGCCAAAAAAGTTTCCCAAACTGATTCGACAGTACTTATTCAGGGCGAAAGTGGTACAGGTAAAGAAGTCGTTGCTCGTTACATTCACCATTTCAGTGCTCGCAAAAAAAGCCCTTTTATTGCAGTTAACTGTGCTGCTATTCCTGCTACCCTAATCGAGAGCGAACTTTTCGGCTATTCCAAAGGAGCTTTTACAGGTGCTAAACGTGAAGGACACCCAGGGAAATTCGAACTCGCTCAAGGTGGTACTATTTTTTTAGACGAAATAGGCGATGCCCCCTTCAATGTACAAAGTTCTCTATTGCGAGTGCTACAAGAAAAAAAAGTATTCAGAATAGGTGACACTCGCCTACGCGAAATTGATGTGCGAATAATTGTAGCTACAAATAAAGACCTAACTGCCTTAGTCGACAAAGGAAATTTTCGGCTTGATCTATTCTACCGCCTAAAGGTGGTAAAGATTAATCTGCCTCCTCTGCGCCAAAGAATTGAAGATATTTTCGATCTGGTACCCTTTTTCATAAAAGAAGTCTGTTCATCATTAAACAAACCTGTTCCGAAAATTACCGGCGAAGTGTATTCGTATTTTTTAGTTTATTCTTGGCCAGGAAATGTCAGGGAACTTAAAAATTGTATTGAAAGCATGATTGTAATGTCTGAAGGGTCGTGTCTAACCGCCAAAGATTTACCAGAAGAAATAAAAGATATAGATAAATCTTTAGCGTCAACTGATCAAAAATCTTTCTTAAATCAACCTGTCTTAGATCAACCTGTCTTAGATCAACAAACACAAAATGCAGTTAAATTTACTATATTACAAGCCTTAGCCAAAACTAAAGGAAAAATTGCTCCTGCTGCTCGTCTTTTAGGGATAGGTAGAACAACACTATACCGAAAAATTGAAAAACTCGGATTAAAAGATATAATAAAAAATTATTCATGATCATTACCAACTAATCTGCACGAATATTAAACCAACTGTTCCACCCAATACTTAACGTTCTGAAAACCAGCTGACCCCGAGGTTTATTAAAAACCTCGGGGTCAGGGTATCTAAATATAATTACAGTATCCGGCGGAGACCTACTCTCCCAGGGGCCTGCGCCCCAAGTACCATCAGCG
>CAZIRG010000116.1:0-5672 GCA_964541505.1 uncultured Syntrophomonadaceae bacterium
TCTTCGGTAAGACTTTCTCCTGCTGCCAGCTTAACAAATAGAATTACTCGCACATCATTATCCCAATCCTGTCCCACAACTAAGCTATCTGTAATCTCCGACATAGTTTCTACTTGTCGATAAATTTCCGCTGTACCTATCCTAACCCCTCCGGGGTTAAGCGTAGCATCAGAACGACCATACATAATCAAGCCGCCGTTCTTTGTTATCTCCACAAAATCACCGTGATGCCAGACATTAGCATAGGTTTCAAAGTAGGCCTCCCGGTATTTCTGATCACCTTCGTCATGCCAGAAATAAATTGGCATGGAGGGAAAGGGGGCAGTGCAAACCAGCTCCCCTTTTTCCTCAATAACAGACCTACCTGTTGAATCATAGGCTTCTACTTTCATACCCAGGCCAATACACTGAATCTCCCCTGCATAAACGGGTCCAATAGGATTGCCTAGAACAAAACAGGATATTATATCTGTTCCGCCAGCAATGGAAGAAAGGCAAACATCTGCTTTTATGTCACGGTATACATAAAGAAAGCTGTCCGTGGAGAGAGGTGAACCGGTGGACAAAATAGTTCTTAAAGCTTTTAAATCATATTTTTCTTTGGGCTTCAAGCCTACTTGCTCCAATGCCGCAATATACTTAGCACTGGTACCAAAGACAGTGAACTTTTCATCCTGTGCTAGCTGAAACAAAACATCGACATCGGGATAAAAAGGAGACCCATCAAACAGAACCAAAGTTGCTCCTACAGCTAAAGAACTTACCAACCAATTCCACATCATCCAGCCACAGGTAGTAAAATAAAAAATAGTGTCCTCACGGCTCAAATTTGTATGCAAGATTAACTCTTTTAAATGTTGAATTAAAGTTCCACCTGCCCCATGTACAATACATTTAGGCACTCCTGTAGTACCAGAAGAATACATGATATAGAGGGGATGCTCAAAGGGAAGTTGCTCAAACTCAATATCTAAATTTTCTTCTACCGCTAGAAAATCAGCAAAGAGAACTACTTTTTTAATCGTAGTAATATCAGGGTTAGCCTGTGTATAAGGCACAACAATCACTTTCTCGATAGAAGAAATTTCCTCTGTAATCTGCCTGACTTTTTCCAAGGAGTCGAACTTTTTGCCGTTATAGGAGTAACCATTAGCAGTAAACAGTACTTTAGGCTGTATCTGACCAAAACGATCCATAATTCCCTGAAAGCCAAAATCAGGGGAGCAGGAAGACCAGATAGCACCTATGCTGACAGTAGCCAGCATAGCTATGATAGTCTCCGTCATGTTGGGCATGAATCCAACCACCCGGTCACCTGTAACAACCCCCATTTCTCGCAGAGAGCAGCTTAACCTGGCCACCTGATCATAAAGAAATCGGTAAGTAATCTTTTGGGATCCTTGGGCCTCTCCTTTAAAAATAAGAGCTATTCTATCATCCTTAAAACGTAACAGGTTTTCAGCAAAATTCAAACGAGCACCTATAAACCACTCACTATTAAACATATCCTCAAAATTTTTAACTACTTCTGTATAAGGTTCAGAAGCTTTTATTTCTCCAAATTCCCACATTAATTCCCAGAACCGAGGGGTATCTTCAATAGACCAAGCATGAAGTTCAGCGTAGGATTCAAAACTTTTATCACATTTTTCATTAACAAAAGCCATAAATCTGCTCATGTTAGCTCTGGCTACAGCTTCAGATGATGGCTTCCAAAGAGGCTCCTTCATCAATAATCCACTCCTCAAAATAATATGCTATATTATATTAATGTAGTCAAAAAACTAATAGTTGCGAGAGTCCTGACGAAGGCAATAGCCGAATCGGGAGTCCGACAACTGGTAACTGGCAATTGGCAACTGGTAACTGGTAACTTAGTTGCCTTTGCCAGTATATTAGCCATTAATAACCACCAGCACATCTCCACTATTTACGCTATCTCCTTTATTAACAAGTATTTCACTTATTTTGCCGCTATTAGGGGCACATATTTCGTTTTCCATTTTCATTGCTTCTAACACCAGCAATGTATCACCCTCTTTTACTTCCTGTTCTAGAGCAACTTTTACTTCTAAAACAGTTCCCGGCATCGGAGCATTAACAGCCTCTCCCTTACCCGTAAACGGCTTGGCGGGTTCAGCCGACTTAGCGGAAGCAGAAACAGATTTTGGTTCAGGAGCCACAGCAATAGGCTCTGGCTTACTTGGTCTGGTTGTAGTTCTAGGAGTAATCGCTGCTTTCGAAGCAGGGCAAGGAGCAGCGGCAGAGGCTGCAGATAACATGCCCACCATTTCCTCTACTTCTACTTCATATGCCTTGCCATTTACAATAATTCTAAATTTCTTCACTAAAATCTCCCCCTTCTAATAAGAGTTATCCCAACTCTCGTTTCCATTAACCTAACTTTCCCATACGTTGCCCAAAAAGCTGTTTTTTGCTGTGTTTTTACTTCTTTGATTAAAGGGTAAGGGGACACATCGCCTTCTAAGAGGAGGTGTGTCCCCCCTCTATCAGGCTGATCTAAATACGCAGCTACAGCTGTCATCAGTACGACAATTATTTCCGGAGCAAGCTCCTCCCTTCTTGCTGCCTGTCTTCGATTATATTTGCTATCAGCTAATAGGCTCCGTCCTGTAAACGCTCTCCTGGCAGAAGCTGAATTTAGCATAGCCATAATTTTCCCTCCACTTCTATTTTATCTTTATCGTTCTAAAACTTAAAATTACCAAATTTTGATTCGGCTACTGGCTGGTGTGCAGCTAGCTCAAAGCCGCGAGCTATTTTGTCTCTAGCTTCATCCCAAGTAATAATCCCATCGTGAAAGAGATGTGCCCCAGTAACATAAGGATGCCCTTCCCGGTCATAACGATCCATCATCTTTTTGCGGAAGTCAGCCATTTTAGCATCGTTTACTTTTTCTCCTCTTTTATTTTTGTTACGTCTTTCTAGACTTTCTAAGATAAAAGCTGCTGTTTTTCCCGACATAACAGTAGTACGCGCCCGCATGGTATGAAAAAGGAACCGGGGTCGATAAGCTCTCCCACACATACCATAGTTAGCCGCACCGTGATCAGGACCAATAACCCATTGAATTTTGGGAACCTCGGCACAAGCACAGGCACGCACCATATCAGAGCCATATTTCCCAATACCATGCCACTCCTCCGTTTTACCCACCATATAGCCAGGAGAATTCTGGATATAAAGAAGTGGTGTCTTATCATTTCCACAACGCACCACCCACTCTGTAGCTTTGCGAGCTGCTTCCAGAAAAATAACACCCATATTATTGGCAGCCACTACCCCTACCGGCATACCTTTTAGCCACATTTTACCACAAATTATTGAGTCCCCCCGCCCCGGCGCATAGTTGCCCTTATACTCTTGAAAATAACTAGCATCCGCTATGCAAGTAAGTACTTCTTTAACGTTGATCGGCTTATAGGGATCTGATGGTAAGGAAGCCATCAACTCTGCAGAGCCATACAAAGGTTCATCCCATTCCGGATAGCGATCAATGTAAGATTTTTGAGGTGGATCAAATGAGATTATTTCTCTAAGCTTTTCTATACCTTCAGCCTGTGTTTGTACTAAATGGTCGCACCCTCCGGAATGTTGCGCGTGCACATAAGCGCCTCCTAAATCTTCTGCTGATATATCTTCGCTGATAGCTGATTTTACCATCGGTGGACCTGCCAAAAAAGCAAAAGACATTTGGTCTATCATGATAGATTCGCAAGCCAAATAAACTATATAAGCTCCACCTGCTGTATTACCTCCAGTGCTTAAGGTATATTGCTTTATTCCTTGTGCTGACATACGAGTCATATTGTAAAACATAGAACCAAACATACCCTCATCAGCAAAGGATCCCATCTGCAAAGGCAAGAAAACTCCTCCCGAATCAGCTATATAAATACAAGTCAACCTACACTCTTCCGCTATTCTCTGTGCTCTCATATGCTTTTTTAAAGTAATAGGATAATAAGTCCCTGCCGTCATGCGACTTTCATTAGCAAAAATCATGCAGTCTTTGCCATGAACTATTCCCACACCTGTTACCAAACCGCCTCCTGGTATATGAGGCTGCTCCGGATAGCCAATATCATAACCGGCTTCCAAACCAAGCTCATAAAACTCTGTTCCTGGATCAATAAGCTGTTCAATCAACTGCCGAACAGGAACTTTGCCCTGCTTGGCCAAACGCTCCAGCTGCTTTTCCCCCCCTACATTATAGGCTTCTTCCCGGCGACGTAGTAATTCCTCGTCTTGCTGCAACCAAAATTCATAATTCTTTTGTCTTACCTCCTCAAGTCCTGGCATATCTTTTTCCTCCTTTTACCTCTTAACCTCGTCCCCTTTTAACCTCTTAACCTTTTTCCCTTTTAACCTCGTCTTAACAATTCCCGAGCGATAATCATCCTCCTGATTTCTGATGTGCCGGCGCCTATCTCCCAAAGTTTGGCATCTCTTAAATGTCTTTGAATAGGATATTCCAAGCAATAACCATACCCGCCGTGTATCTGCACTCCTTCCAGACAGGCTTTAGTACAAGCTTCCGAGACATGTAAAATAGCCGCAGCCGCTATTTTATCCAACTTTGTCCCTTTGCCGCCGCTCTTATCTTTAAGGCTATCAACATACCAGGCAGCATAATAAATTAACCATTTGGCACTCTGGTAGGAGGTATACATATCAGCAATTTTCTGTTGTATCATCTGAAAACTACTGATAGGCTTGCCAAACTGTTTTCGCTCCTTGGCATATTTAACACTTAACTCTAAAGCAGCTCTCAATGTACCTAGAGCACAGGCACCCAAAACTATCCTTTCTGTACAAAGTCCACTGGTAAGTATTTTTACTCCCTTATTTTCGTCACCCAACAATTGACTCGCCGGTACTCGCATGTCATCAAAAGCTAATTCACCAGTTGGCGAACCACGCATGCCAAACTTTCTGATTTTGGTGCAACTGTAACCAGGTACATCCGTGTCTACAATAAAAGCGCTGATCCCATGAGCACCTTTCTCAGGCGCAGTTTTGGCATAGAAAAGCAAGAGATCGGCTACTGGGGCATTGGTAATAAAAGTTTTACTACCGTTAACAATGTAGTTATCGTTATCTTTTACAGCTGTTGTTTTCATAGATATGGCATCAGATCCGGCATCAGGTTCGGTTATAGCCAGACAACCTACTTTTTCACCATTAACCAGAGGAGGGAGAAACTTTTCCTTTTGTTCTTTGGTAGCATTCCTCTGAATATTGTCTGCGCATAAAATAAGATGCGCACCCCAGTTCATGGCAAAAGCAGACGAAATCCGGCCCAAATTTTCTGCCACAATACAAGCTTCTGTGTAGCCCAGCTCGGCACCACCATATTCCTCTGCAATGGTCAACCCATTAAGGTCAAGTTTGGCTGTTTCCTTAAAAAACTCAGGGGGGAATTCATCTTTTTCATCAATTTCTTCCATCTTGGGTTCCAACCAGTCAAAAGCCCATTTATATACCACATCACCCAACATTTTCTGCTCATCAGTAAAATTAAAATCCACTTTATTTTTCCCTCCTCTTCCTTTCTTTTACCCCTTTATTTCTCCGGCGTGATTGTAGAACTGCTATGTATAACACTGGAACGCAAGGGACGCCCGACAATACTTTCAGCTAAGCGGCCA
>CAZIRG010000117.1:0-5664 GCA_964541505.1 uncultured Syntrophomonadaceae bacterium
CGACATTTCTTTTTTGGTTGACAAAATTGCTTTTTTATGCTAACATTAATGTGTATGTGAGAATAAGGGAGGGCTTTGAGTATGTTCAGTATAGGGGACAAGGTTGTTTATCCCATGCACGGAGCAGGAATAATAGAGGCGATTGAAGAAAAAGAGATACTCGGAGATAAGAAAAAGTATTATGTGATGAATATTCCGATTGGCGACATGAAAGTTATGATACCTTTGGATAATGCTGATAATATAGGGTTGAGAAATATTATTTGCGGAGAAGATATTAATTTAGTGTTAACGGTTTTAAAGGGTGATCAGTCTGCTATGTCATCTAACTGGAATCGTCGTTACCGGGCTAATATGGAAAAAGTAAAAAGCGGCGATATATATGAAGTAGCCGAAGTTGTTCGCAATCTCATGATAAGAGAAAAAGATAAGGGATTATCTACGGGGGAAAGAAAGATGTTGGATTCTGCTAGGCGTATCCTGATAAGTGAATTGATTTTAGTCAAGGGAATAGTAGCTGAAGAAGCAGAAATCTTGTTGGCGGAAGCGGTTCACGGGCACCCCGCATGAGGTGCCTTTTTTATTTTCTAGATAATAGTATATTTTAACTTGAATATGGTTAAAAATATAAGTTATAATAAAACAAAAATAAGGAGGTGAAAAAATGTTGAGAAACGTTTTGCGTTTGATAGCAGCACTAATAGGATTTGGATTGGGGTTTCAATTGGGGAACTATAGCTTTGAGGCTGTTATGGTTATGGCAGGGGTTCCTTTTTCACCGGATGCTAATATTGGAGTATCTATTGCGAGTGGCTCTATTTTCGGATTCATTTTCTATATTATTACTCCCTGGGTAATAAATAAAACGGTTAAATTTAGTCGCTGGATGGATAGAAAAATGATTGTTATTCCGACACAGGATATTGTTCTAGGAGTTATAGGCTTGATTGTTGGTTTGATTATCGGAGCTTTGTTGAGTCTGGTCCTGTATCGAATACCTTTGGTAGGCGGATATCTTTCTCTAGGGATAACCTTGCTCCTTTCTTATCTGGGAATTACGTTGGTTACCAGCAGAAAAGATGAATTATCATTTATTACCAATCTTTTTGTCAGAGCAGGTAAGAGTGCAAAAGGAAAAACAGAGACAGCGGTGAAGGTGCTGGATACCAGCGTGATTATTGATGGTAGGATTATGGATATTTGTAAGACCGGCTTTATAGAAGGAACAGTGATTATCCCTGACTTTATTCTGGATGAGTTGCGTCATGTGGCTGATTCTTCAGATTTATTAAAGAGAAATCGGGGTAGGCGTGGTTTGGATATTTTGAATAAAATGCAAAAAGAGTTAAAAATTCCTGTACAAATATGGGAAGATGGGTCTGCTGAGCCGGGAGAAGTAGATAGCAAGTTAGTTCGTCTTACTAAAAAGCTACAGGGGAAAATGGTTACTAATGATTATAATCTGAACAAAGTAGGCTTGCTGCAAGGTGTACCTGTCTTGAATATTAACGAGTTGGCCAATGCTGTCAAACCAGTAGCTATTCCCGGGGAAGAGATGCTGGTTAAAGTTGTAAAAGATGGTAAGGAGTCTGGGCAGGGAGTTGGCTATTTAGAAGATGGTACGATGATTGTGGTGGAAAATGGTCGCAGGTTCATTGGGGATATGTTAGAAGTTGTAGTTACTAGTGTCCTCCAGACTGCTGCTGGAAGAATGATTTTTGTCAGGCCCAAAGATGCTTTTGATAAATCTCACAGTGGGGTGAAATAAGTGGATTTTAGGAAGTTGGGAGTGATTATTCCGGCTGCAGGGAAAGGAAAAAGAATGGGGGCCTCCCTTAATAAGCAATACCTTAAGCTTAAGGGTCGCCCTCTTTTGACGTATACTTTGGAGCTATTTTTAGGGTTGTCACCGGCTCAAATAGTGGTAGTAGTTTCTGAGGGAGAGAAAGAGATTTTTCAGCAACATGTTTTAAAACCTTTAAACTCACCGGAGGTACAAGTGGTTGTAGGAGGAAAGACAAGACAGGATTCTGTTTATTGTGGGCTTAAAGTACTGGCTGAAACATTAAAGTATGTTTGCATTCATGATGGTGCCAGACCGCTGGCATCTTCCCAGATGGTTGAAGAAGTTTTTTGGGCTTGTCAGGAGGTAGGAGGGGCTGCTGCCGGTGTTCCTTTAAAAGATACTATCAAAGAAATAGATTGCTCTGGTTTTGTTATCCATACTCCTCGCCGGGAAGGACTTATAGCGATACAAACTCCCCAGATTTTTTGCCGTAATTTTATCCTAGAAGCCTACGAAAAAGCAGCAGAAGAAGGATTTTATGCCACGGATGACACTTCATTACTAGAAAAGTATGGCAAAAAAGTGAAGATAGTACCCGGCAGTTATGACAATCTTAAGATCACTACATCGGAAGATTTGCTTTTGGCAGAGTTGATTTTAGACAGAATTCAGAGAACAATTGATTGCATTCCACGGAAAGGTAAGAGGAGAAGCTGATGCGTATAGGAATAGGTTATGATGTGCATAGGTTAGTTCCCTGGCGCCCTTTAATTTTAGGGGGAATAAAGATCCCCTATAAAAAGGGTCTTCTTGGTCATTCTGATGCGGATGTCTTGCTGCATGCTGTCATGGATGCTTTATTGGGAGCTGCCGCTTTGGGAGATATAGGAAGACACTTCCCGGCTACAGATCCGGCTTATAAAGATAGCGATAGCCTAGCGCTCCTGAGTCGGGTTTATCGGTTGCTGGTGGCAAAAAACTATAGCCTTATCAATTTGGATGCAGTGGTTATTGCTGAAGAACCTGTTCTGTCACCGCATGTGTCAGTGATGATAGAAAAAATTGCCAAAACCCTAGAAGTAGACGAAAACCAAGTCAATATCAAAGCTACTACTACCGAAGGTATGGGTTTTAGCGGTAGAAAAGAAGGCATTGCCGCTGCGGCGGTAGTTCTTTTAGGGTGAAGGATGGTATACTGCCATGAACCCATGACTTTCGTAACGAGAATTGAGAATTGAGAATTGAAAATTGAGAGTTGAATACTGCCATGAACCCATAAACCTTCGTAACCACTGTAAACTGTAAACTGTAAACTGTCAGCCACCGGCTGACCTGTAAAAGGATGTGATTCTTTTGTCTGAAAAAGTTAAAGTTAGATTTGCTCCTAGTCCCACAGGTCCTTTACATATTGGTGGTGCCAGATCAGCTCTTTTTAACTGGCTTTTGGCTAGGAAAATGGGTGGGACCATGTTAGTAAGAGTAGAAGACACTGATTTAGAACGTTCTTCGAGAGAGTCTGAAAAGATGATTTTGGATGACCTGCGTTGGTTGGGGCTGGATTGGGATGAAGGTATTGAGGTTGGTGGAGAGAACGGACCCTATCGTCAGAGTGAAAGATTGTCTGCATATAGACCATATATAGAACGACTCTTGGCTTCCGGACAAGCTTACTACTGTTACTGTAGTGAAGAAGACCTGGAAAAAGAGAGAGAAAGCTGCAAACAAAGAGGTGAAATGCCGCGCTACTCCGGTCGTTGTCGTCATCTCCCTGTGGCGAAGTCAGAGTTTGCCAGGAAACCTGTACTTCGCTTTAAAGTGCCTACCGGGCAGCAGGTAGTTATTAATGACCTAGTGCGAGGGAAGATTGTTTTTGATACTGATGGTATCGGAGATTTTGTCATCGTTAAATCGGAGGGTCTTCCTACTTATAACTTTGCTGTAGTTGTGGATGATATAGAAATGAAAATAAGTCATATTATCCGTGGAGATGAACATCTTTCCAATACACCGCGCCAGGTTCTTTTATACCAAGCGTTGGAAGTTAAGCCGCCTGCTTTTGCTCACATCTCTCTTATCTTGGGTGAAGATCGCTCCAAAATGAGTAAAAGACACGGGGCTACTGCTATTAGGCAGTATCGTGCCAAAGGCTATCTACCAGAAGCACTGCTTAACTATCTAGCCTTTTTAGGTTGGTCTCCGGCGGGAGAAGAAGAGATTTTTTCTTTAGAAGAACTTGTGCAAGCTTTCAGTCTAGAAAGAGTGGCTAAAAGTCCTGCTGTTTTCAGTTTGGAAAAGCTGGATTGGCTAAATGGTCATTACCTACGCAAAGCTTCTGCCGAAAGATTAAGAGATATGGCTTTGCCTTATTGGCAACAAGCAGGATTTATAGGGGAAAAACTTACGACTGCCGAGAAAGAATGGCTTTCAGAAGTGACCGCTTCTGTGCAGGAAAAGTTGGTGTATGTTTCTCAAATCGCTGACTTGACGGCTCTTTACTTCGGTGAGACCAAAGAACCGGTAAACCAAGAAGCAAGGGACATCCTTAACGATTCTGAACAAGTATTGCAGGAGTTTCTAGCAAGGATAGATGACTTTTTCGCCTGGGATGAAAAAGAGATCAAACAGGGAATCAAAAAATTGGGTAGAGATTTACAGGTTAAAGGGAAAAAATTGTTTATGCCGATACGAGTTGCTGCCTCCGGGCAAACCTGGGGGCCGGAACTCCCTACCATGCTTCGCCTTTTAGGACGAGAGAGGGTTAAGCAAAGGGTGGCATATATGTTGATGCGGTTGAAAGTTTGAAAGGTTAAGAGGTTAAGAGGGGAACGAGGTTAAGAGGTTGAAAGGTTAAGGGGTTAAACTTGTCCAAACTCCAATTTCCAATTTCTAACCTCCAATTGCTCCCGGTCAACCCAAAACTCAAAAACCTCGTTCCTTCCTCGTCCAACCTCCAACTTCTCATCTCTCACCTCTAATTTGGAGTAGCTATGCCGCCGGAAATTAACATTTTTAAACCATCTTCTACCGATAGATCCAGAGGTATCAGTGATTCTTCCGGTAGGAATACCAGCATGCCAGAGGTAGGGTTAGGTGTGGTAGGGATGAAAACGTTGACCAGGTTTTCTGTTGTTTTTTGTTGAATTTCTCCGCGAGCTTTGCCGGTAACAAATCCCAGTACATAAATGCCTTGGCGTGGGTATTCCAGCAACACCACTGTTTTGAAAGCATCTTTCCCCTGGCTGGAAAAAGCATCAATTATCTGCTTTATGCTGGCATAGACTTTTTTGATCAGGGGAATTTTTGTAATTATAGCTTCACTCCAGCCGATAATTTTTTTCCCCAGCAGGTTGGTGGTTAAAAGCCCTACTAGGAGAATGAGCAGAAGACCGGATATTGCGCCGACTCCAAATAGCCGACGACCTAAAATGGTTTCTTCCAGAAAGCCACCTATTAAACCATCCAGGGTGGTAAAAAGAAAGTGGATAAGGTAAAAAGTTATAAATACAGGAAGGATAGTTAAAATGCCGGTCAGAAATATTTGTTGTAGTTTTTTCACAGTGATCCTCCTTGTTTTAGTCGTTGATAGCTGATCGTCAGTAGTCAAAGGTTTGTAAATATGCAACTCATTTTAAACTCTTTTTATATGTCATTCGACAGGAAGTTTTATTTTCCTGCTGGCAAACTCTAAACTGTATTACTTCGTATTACTTCAGCCAATTCCCTTTTAGGTAACGCATGAGAAAACTTTAAGAATAGAGAAATAGACAAAATAATTTTAAAAAATAATAAATTCAGAAGGAGATTTAAAATTATTGTTGAATACAAGATAACACTACAGCGCAACGCTATAGACAATTTCTTTTTTTTATGATATAGTC
>CAZIRG010000118.1:0-5642 GCA_964541505.1 uncultured Syntrophomonadaceae bacterium
TACTAGATGGTTATCTAACTTGATTTTTGTTTTTATATCAATAATTTCTTCTTTTAGTTCAGCAAGATATCTTTTAGGGTATACTACTATCGGTATGATTTTGATCTCACCGTCTCTTTCAATAATTTCAAGTTTATCTCCTTCTTTTAAACCAAGCTTTAAAACCACCTCTTTTGGAATGGTTATTTGAGATTTTTTACGAAGCTCAGTAATCATATATTTCACCTCTCTGTTTTGTCATACATTCTCACTTTCTTACTAATACTATACACCACTTCCTTGCAAAATGAAATTGATATATTGTTTTGCTGAACAGTTGTTTTTTATGCTATAATATGGCTGAGGTGAGTTATTTGCTAAAAAAACTATATCCCGATTTGCTATTGAATTCTATCTATGATTTAAATATAGACCTGCTTCGGGGAAAAGGCATCAAAGGTATTATTGCCGACCTTGATAATACTTTAGTAGCCTGGGGTGCTTCTTCGCTGGAGAAACCCTTACAAGAATGGCTCAAAACTCTCCATGAGGCCGGCTTTAAGCTATGCATACTTTCCAATAATTCAGCCCAAAGGGTAGATAAGTTTGCTACTCTGCTAGGAGTTTTGGCGATATCCCACGCTGTCAAACCTCGTCGTAGCGGTTTCCGGCGTGCTTTGCGGCAGATGGATTTAAAACCACATGAGACTGCTGTTTTAGGGGATCAGATTTTTACTGATATACTGGGCGGTAATCGCGCAGATCTTTTTACTATCTTGGTAACCCCACTCAGCAGTAAGGAGTTTATCGCCACCAGGTTTATGCGCCAGTTAGAAAAACTTGTTTTAAAAAGGCTTAAAAAGAGGTGAAATATCGAAATATATAATTTGACAGAGGGGGACTCATATTGCCCATTTCAGGAACAACAAAAATAACCGGCATCTTCGGTCAGCCGATAGAACATTCCCTTTCTCCGGCTATGCATAACGCTGCTTATAAGGCACTAGGGCTTGATTATTGCTATCTGCCCTTTTCTGTGACCAAAGATAACCTAGCCACAGCCGTAGCATCATTGCGAGCTTTAAATCTCAGAGGAGTTAATGTAACCAGCCCGCACAAAGAAAGCGTCATTCCTTATTTAGACCACCTGTCGCCGGAGGCTTCCTTTTTGCAGGCTGTTAACGTAATTGTTAATGAAAAAGGGGTGCTTACCGGTCACAATACCGATGCCGCCGGCTATAAACAAGGTCTGCTGCAAGATATTAGCCAGAAAGAATTAATTGACGGCAAAGCTATTATCCTAGGCGGCGGTGGTGCTGCCCGCGCCGCTGCTCTCGGACTAATTGAAGCGAACTTAAAAACCATAATTTTTGCAGTACGCCAACCGGAGAAACTTTTACCTTGGGTGATCAGATATAAAGAAAAATACAGCCATATACAGATCTTTACCATATCTCTTAATGATGAAGAATTCACTGCCCGGCTAAAAGAAGCAGCTGTTCTAGTAAATGCTTTGCCCATTTCTTTAAAAGACCCTACCGGTAATTGGATGTTTGACTTAACCTCGTTATCTGCACAGACCTTTGTTTCAGATTTGCGTTATGCCCCTGCCGCCACAGAATTGCTTTCCTTCGCCACAGAGAGAGGTTGTCGCACTCAGAATGGCTTGCCATTACTACTGAAGCAGGGTGTTCTTAGCTTTATTTTATTTACCGGGGTTACCCCACCGGAAAGGATTATGAGAGAGGAAATTAGTGGAACAGTTGGTGGGCTTTATTTCGCATAGTTACGCTCCTGTTGTAACAAATGTTGAGCTTGGTTTGTGGGCAAAGGCAGGGAGAGAGTGAAAAGCAAGCAGGAATCGTCCCGGCTTGCGGAATGCTGCCAAAATCCTGTTGACTTATGGCGAACTGTGCAATATAATTCTATTTACAGGTCTTTCCTGTTAGAATTTTTGAAATTTAGCCGGGGAATAAACGCATTAAGTTGGGTAGGAGCAGGGGGCATATAATGATACCAAAAAAATTCGGGGAGGTGCTCTTAGATGCTAAACTTATTACAAAAGAGCAATTAGAAGAAACGCTTCAAATACAAAGAAAGACAAATAAAAAATTCGGCGAAATTTTATTAGAAAAAGGAATCGTAGAAGAAGACCACCTGATTCAAGCGTTGGAGTTGCAGCTGGGCATACCTCATATTGACTTAGAAAAATACTATATTGATCCTGAAGTTCCAAGGCTTATATCAGAAGATTTAGCTAAACGTAATTTATTGATTCCTATAAAAAAGGAACATGGCAGATTGTTGGTGGCGATGTATGATCCGTTGAATCTTGATGCTATTGAAGATGTAAAAATAGTAACCAATATGGAAGTAATGCCTGCTGTTTCATCTAAAGCTGCCATTTTAAATGCTATAAAATATTATTATGAAAGTGAAATAACACAGCAGGCTGTTGCTGCTGTTCAGGAAAAAGATCTAGGAGAACAGTTAGAAAGTATTGAGGATAGTATCCTTGAACGAGTTAATGAAGCGCCGCTGGTTCGTCTGGTTGATTCTATAATAAAACATGCTGTGAGATCAAAAGCAAGTGATATACATATAGAACCGTTTGAGCATCAAGTTAGAGTTAGATTCAGAGTGGATGGTGAACTGCAAGAGATTATCAACCCCTCTAAAGCAACACATTCTGCCATGGTAACAAGAATAAAGATTATGGGCAAGATGAATATTGCCGAAAAAAGAATACCACAAGACGGCAGGGATGCATACTAACGATACAGCTTCAACTATTACTAGGTTGTTGGATATGGGTATCGAATTATATTTGCTCTCCTCATCAGTCGTAGGAGTAATCGCCCAGCGATTGGTAAGAAAGATTTGTGATAACTGTAAAACAGTTGACCGGGTAGATTCTAGTGATAAGGAAAGATTCCATATTCCTCCTGACCAAATATTGTACTTTGGGACAGGCTGTAATCACTGCAACCAGACCGGGTACAAGGGGAGGACAGCTATTCATGAAGTTATGCTGATTGACGATGATATAAAAAAAATGATTGATCATAATGAAAAAATAGCAACAATCAGGAAGGCGGCTGTAGAACGAGGAATGACTTTCTTATAGCAAAATTGTGTAGAGCTGCTTTTAAAAGGCACAACAACCATGGAAGAGATGGTTAAGGTCGTGCATAGTTTAACTATGGAGGAATAATTATGAAGGTATTAAGTCTTCTAGAAGAAGTTGTAAAAATGAAAGCCTCGGATTTACATCTTACTGTTGGTGTACCACCTATAATTAGGGTAAATGGCAAACTGCAAAAGATGGGAGATTCTCCCCTAGCACCAGCCGATACGCTAGATTTGGCAAATCAACTATTGACAGAGGAACAAAAAACAACAGTAGAAACCAGAGGAGAAATCGATGTTTCCTACTCGCACCCCGGGGTGGGTCGTTTTCGTATCAACATATTCAAGCAAAGAGGAAGTTACTGCCTAGCACTAAGAATTGTATCCCTTGAAATACCCTCGCTGGAAGAGTTGGGACTACCTGTAATACTGAAAGACCTAGCAAGAAAAAAAAGAGGACTCATACTGGTAACCGGTCCTACTGGCAGTGGTAAATCAACTACCCTAGCCTCCATGATTGACCTGATAAACTCGGAGGCAAAACATCATATCCTTACACTAGAAGATCCCATAGAATATTTACATAAGCATAAAATGAGTATTATCAATCAACGGGAAGTTGGTTCAGACACAAACAGCTTTGCCAATGGACTAAGAGCATGTTTAAGGCAAGACCCGGACATTATTCTAGTCGGTGAAATGAGAGACCTAGAAACAATAAGCATTGCTGTAACAGCAGCAGAAACAGGTCATCTCGTTTTATCTACATTACATACTGTAGGGGCAGCTAAAACTATTGACAGAATAATAGATGTCTTCCCTCCACATCAGCAACAACAGATACGAGTTCAACTGGCAGCAGTAATAGAAGGAATACTCTCACAACAACTATTGCCGAGAATTGATGAAGCAGGCAGAGTTGTGGCTATTGAAACCATGCTGGCTACAAACGCCATCCGAAACTTAATCAGAGAAGGGAAAACACATCAAATGCAAACATCAATCCAGACAGGATTAAAATTTGGCATGAAAACCATGGATAACTCCCTGCTAGACCTGTATAAATCGGGTATAATCAGCAGAGAATCATTGATGTCAAGCTCGATAGATCTGGATTATGTCAAGAAAAATATTTAGCAGTCTGCGGCAGTCTGCGGACTGCAGTTACCAGTTACCAGTTACCAGTTACCAGTTACCAGTTGACAGTGGGACGGAGACCGGGGGGCGAGGGACAAGGAACTAGGAACTAGGAGCGAGGAACAAGGGACGGGGGATGGGGCTTTGGAAGTGAAAAGTGAAAAGTGAAAAGTTGGAAGTTAGAAAGAAAACCTCGTCTCCAACCTCTAAACTCCCACATCTAACCTCCAAATTAGTAGGGGCAATCCCTTGTGGTTGCCCGGTCAAGTCAGTCACCAGTTACCAGAACCCGGTTTCCTCGAACCTCGTAACCCCTGTAAACTGTAAACTGTAAACTGTAAACTGTCAGCCGTAGGCTGACAAAGGAGTGATGGAACGTGCCGGAGTACAATTATAGAGCTATAACTACGAGCGGTGAAAAAATAGCAGGCATATTTGAAGCCGCCAGCAAAGAAGCCGTCTTAAAGATGCTCAGTGAAAAACAGAGCTACCCTGTTTCTGTTGAAGAAAAAACAATAAAAGATGTTACAGAGATAAAATTTTATACCAAGGTTAAAACCAAAGACATTGCTATTTTTTGCCGACAGTTTTTTTCCATGCTGAATGCCGGTGTCCCAATAGTAAACTGTCTAAATATATTAAGACAGCAAACTGACAACAAGCGTTTAAGAGATGTCCTAGCAGAAGTTTATGAAGAGGTAAATAAAGGCAAGACTTTTTCCAACACTTTAAAAGCGCACCCGAGGATTTTACCGGATTTGCTTGTTTACATGGTGGAAGCAGGCGAGGTAAGTGGTAATTTAGACATTGTCATTGAAAGAATGGCGAATCACTATGAGAAAGAATATAAAATAAACAATAAAATAAAAGCGGCCACTTTCTACCCATTTATATTGAGTTTTGTAGCAACAGCAGCAGTGATTTTTTTTACTGGTATTTGTTATGCCCACCTTTGTAGGCATGTTTGAAGGTGCCAATGTAGCATTACCACTACCTACTATGGTATTGTTATTGCGATGATCTTGCCGATGTTTGATATGATGAATTTGATTTAATATAGTGATAAGGGCAATTAGCTTGAGTTGTTAGTTAGTGTTTGGAAATTAGAAGTTGATGGCTAAGGGCTGACGCATGAAACTAGTGCCCTCCAGGCGTTACAAAACCTATTAAATTAGGTGCTGATTCATTATGATTTTTATGATTTACTCTGATTTTTTGATATATTAACAATTAAATAGTTCTTTGTTACTAATTATATCTAGTTTGCATTAATTTACTTGTATTAATTAATGTTTTTATCATACTAAATCATATTAATCAGCGTCCTTCAGCGTCTAGTTTCCTTCGCAGTAGCCATACTTGCGTTACCGTGTCAAAAAAGAACCGTCCCCAATGGA
>CAZIRG010000119.1:0-5572 GCA_964541505.1 uncultured Syntrophomonadaceae bacterium
ACTGGTAACTGGTAACTGGTAACTGGTAACTGGTAACTGGTAACTGGTAACTGGCTATCAACTCCTAGCTTCTAAATACTTACTGCAAAAGCAAGTCAGTTGTTTGCAGCAGTATTCTATCTTCAATATTTGTCCCAGGATTGATATGAACATCATCCCAAAGGATACTTTTTTTAATTACAGCACCTGTGCCAATATGGCACCTGCTGCCGATAACTGTTGGACCACAAATAAAAACATCTTTGGCTATTACGCAACCATCTCCTAAAAAGAGCGGTGCTTTCAGCACAACTTCCTTATCAATAAAAACATCTTTGCCGCACCAAATACCTGGTCGGATTTCTTTCCCAGGGATAGCTACTTTTACTCGGCCGGTCAATATATCTTCGTGAGCCTGCTGATAAACAGCCGGGCTACCTATATCACACCAATAACCAGACATTTCGTAACCTGACATCTTTATATTTGTCTGTAAAAAATGCGGAAAAACCTGTTTGCCAAAATCAAAAAAAGCTTCTGCTGGAATATGCTCAAAAATCTCCCGTTCAAAAAAATAAATACCAGTGTTCGCTAAATTACTAATGGCTTCTCCCTGGTCAGGTTTTTCTTGAAAAGCAACTATGTCCTTTTCTTTAAGGAGTACCACCCCATATTGGGTAGGGTCCTCAACCGTCTTTAGCGCCAGCGTAGCTACAGCCTTCCGCTCTTTGTGATAGAGATAGAAATCTTCTAAATTGATATCTGTCAAAGCATCGCCGCTCACAATCAAAACCGTCTCCCCAGTAAAAAAATCTGCCACTTTCTTCAAAGCTCCTGCTGTGCCCAGCAGCTCTTTTTCATAGGAATAAGAAATTCGCAAACCAAAGCGAGAGCCATCACCAAAGTGCTCTTTGATTTTTTCTGGTCTGTGATGCAAATTAACTATTACGTCCTCAAAGCTATGTTTCTTTAAAAGCCTTATTGTGTGTTCCATACATGGTCTACCTACCAACGGCACCATGGGCTTAGAAAACATATCAGTCAAAGGTCGCAGTCTAGTACCCAAACCCGCTGCCAGAACCATTGCTCTCATCGTAACACCCCTTTACTAGTAGACTCAGTGACTCAGTCAGCCGTCACCTGCTTAGTCAATTTCCGCAAAACATCTATCTGTTCCGGCTTGCCCATCACCAATATCTTATCTCCTACAGACAAAATTTCTTTAGCTCCGGGGTTTAAGTGCAACTCTTCTTCCTCTTTTTTCTTTATCGCCAAAACCATAAGTCCTATCTTTTTAGGAATAGCAAGTTCATAGAGGGTTTTCCCTGACATACCGGACTTCTGCGTTATAGTGATTTCTTCTAAATCAAGGCGCAGTTCACCTGCCCGAGTAATGATGTCCAAAAATGAGACTACCGCCGGTTTGAGCAACAATGCAGCCATACGCAAACCACCTATCTCATTAGGAGAGATGGTGTTGTCTGCTCCTGCTTTACGTAACTTGGCATGCGCCTTCCTATCTATCGCCCGAGAAATAATATGTAAATTAGGTGACATGCTCCGCACGGTAAGCACCACAAAAACATTAGCAGCATCGGTGCCCAAACAGGCGATGAGACCCTTAGCCTGCAATACTCGTGCTTTAGCCAGTATTTCGTCATGGGTAGCATCTCCCTGCAACACCAAAACACCCTGCTCTTGCATGTAATCAACTTTTTGCTTATCTTGTTCTATAACTACAAAAGGAACTTTGTTTTTCTGAAAAGTCTCTACAACATTAATGCCAGTCTGCCCGGCACCACACAATACATAATGATCTTTTATCTCTGTTAACTTATTTTTCATTCTTATCCTCCGCAGAGTTTCTTTCAGCTCTCCTTCCATAAGGAAAGCAACAGTAGTGGTAAGAGCATACGCCATCGTTCCCAAACCGGCAAAGATAATAAAAACAGTAAATATCTGTCCGGCAGGAGAAAGCGGTCTTACCTCACCAAAACCGACCGTTGATATCGTTATAATAGTCATGAATAATGCTTCCCGAAATGTATAATCTTCGATAAATATATACCCTGCCGTACCTGTTAAAACAAGACAAAATAAAATGAGCAACAGGGTAAAAACTTTTCGCCTAGTAGCAATCATAATACCCTTCCCACCTCCCAAATTGGATGTTGGAAGTGAGAAGTTGGAGGTTGGACGCTGAGGATTGAAGATTTTTAACCTCTAAGCCCCCGGTCCTCCCCCGTCCAACTTCTAACCTCTCACCTCTAACCTCCAATTATCTCCTGCCGCCCCTGCATGGCTTTGCTCAAAGTCAACTCGTCTGCATATTCCAAATCTCCTCCTACAGGCAAACCACGTGCAATACGAGTTACTTTTATCCCTAGAGAGCTAACCTGCCGAGCAATATACAAAGCTGTGGCCTCCCCTTCTACATTGGGATTAGTAGCCAGAATAACTTCTTTAAATTCTCCTTGTTGCAAACGAGAGAGAAGCTCTTTTAAGCGAATTTCTTCCGGACCTATACCTTCCATCGGCGAAAGCGCTCCCATTAGAACATGATAAAGACCACGGTAATCGCTGGTTTTCTCAAGAGCCAAAACATCACGTGGCTCTTGCACCACACAAACAACAGAAGTGTCTCGCCGTGTATCTCGGCAAATTTGGCAGATAGGTTCTTCTGTCAAGTTGCCGCAAATGCAGCAGTTTACTATTTTTTCTCTGGCCCCTATTAAAGAATCTGCCATAAAACGAACTTTTTCTTTATTCATACTCAAAATAAAAAAAGCTAATCGTTGGGCCGTTTTAGGACCAATCCCAGGTAGCTGGCTTAAAGCATTAATCAGTTTTTCCATCGGCTCAGGATAATACATAACCAATCTCCCCTAAAATATTCCCGGCGGTAAACTTAGTCCCCCTGTTATTTTTGCCATCTCCGCAGCAGCTCTATCTTCGGCCAAACGTAAGGCCTCATTCACAGCACTTAAAAGCAAATCTTGTAACATTTCTACATCCTGCTCTTCTAAAACTTCCTTGGCAATTTTTATCTCCAGTATTTCTTTTTTGGCAGTGGCTACTACTTTAACCACGCCACCACCACTAGTAGCTTCTTCTGTCATTCCCCCCATTTCTTCTTGCAATTTCGCCATTTTTTTCTGCATTTTTTGCATTTGCTGCATCATCTTACCCATATTACCCTTACTTCCTGGAAACATTTCTCATCTCTCCTTTTTTTAATTTGTTTATTCAATAATTTTCCCTTTAAAAATCTCACGAGCACTTTCCAATAAAAAATCTTCTTCCCCTTCTTTAGCCACATTGTCTATAGGTTTTCTCGAGGCAGAATCCCTTCTGGCAGCAATATTACCTCCAGGTGTTTTCCTCTCTGGAAAAGCGCTTACCTCCAACGGAGATAGTGGAGGTGGTATCAATTCTCGCCACAGTTCTTCCGGCTGAGCAACTTCTTCTTTAACAGCTTTTGCAGGCAAATCACTGTCCACAAAACTAACCAGCAAATATTTCAAAGACACCTTCCGGAGCAATACTTTCTCTAAAAGAAGTTCCATATAGACACTATCCTCTTGACGCCTTTTTAGCATACCAACAGCAAACTCACTGTTTTTGGGGAATGCTATCCCCAGAGTATTGTTATGTACCTCATACACAAAAGAATCTTTAAGCAAATTATAGACAAAAGGTTTCTCTTTTTGCGCTATTTTTAGAACTCTTTCCCAAGCTTTTTGTAATTCTTCTACGGAAAACTCAACAGCTCTTTGCTGATTTTTTGCTGCTTCCTGCTTCGCTCGAACTCTTTCCCTGCACTCTCGCTTGGTAGAGACTCGTAAGCCCTTCCCTGAGGGCCTTCCCACTTCCCACTTCTCACTTTCCGTTCCTCGTTCCCCTTCCCGCTTTTCATTGCCTACTTTTTGTGGCAAAGGCTTTACAAGCCTTTCTTCTCTTGTAACCGAAGTTTCAGATAAAACCTGTTGCTCAGGCTTCTTGTCTATGCTTTCTGCACAAGTAGGCGTTTTTTCTAGCAAAGCAACTTTTTCTTCCAGAAAACCTATTCGAGATATAAGCTCTCTTAAGGTAAGGCGAGACGGCAGGTGGCAAAGTCTGAAAACACCTACTTCCAAAAGAAGCCGAGGCTGTTCTGCCCATTTCATATCGCTTATTATTTTAGCTATCTCATCTGTTATTTCCAGCAAAGTTTCCCGGCTGAAAAGAAGGGCTTTTTGCTGCATTGAGCTACGCATCTCCGGTGAGAAACCAGCCAGAAGGCGACTGTCTTCTGCAGCTTCTCTGGCTAGGGTCAAGTCCCGAAAAAATTTCAACAAATCTTTGGCAAACTGATTTAAATCCTTGCCTGCTTGCGTAACATTCTCTATAACTTCCAAGCAGGCCAGCACATCGGAAGCAGCCAAATGCTCTGCTAAACTCAAAAAAGAGTCTGTCTCTGCCTGTCCCAAAACCCGCAGAACATCTTTTTCTGTCAACTCTTTCTGCTCACCATAAGCCAGAGCCTGTTCTAAAAGGCTTAAAGCATCTCTCATGCCCCCGGCAGCAAACCGCGCCAAAGACAAAAGGGCTGCTTCGCTGGCTATATAGCCTTCCTCTTGCACTATCTCTGCCAAATGAGGCACAATATCTTTTATCTCCAGCGGATAAAAATCAAATCGCTGACAACGAGAAAGAATTGTCGCCGGCAACCTGTACGGTTCAGTAGTAGCCAAAATAAACAAAACCCTGGAAGGAGGCTCTTCTAAGGTTTTCAGTAAAGCATTAAATGCTTCCGGAGTTAACATATGTACTTCATCAATTATATATACTTTATGACGCAAACGAGCCGGAGCAAAACGAGCTTTTTCCCTCAGCTCCCGTATTTCATCAATACCACGGTTAGAGGCGGCATCAATCTCCAGTACATCCATAGACCTGCCAGCAATTATTTCAGCACAAGCTGAACACTTGCCGCAAGGCTCTCCTCCCTGTAAATCTTCACAGTTAACAGCCCTGGCCAATATCTTAGCGGCACTTGTTTTCCCTGTACCTCGCGGACCACAAAAAAGATAAGCATGTGCGAGACGATCCCGGCTAAGAGCATTAATCAAGGTGCGAACGATATGATCTTGTCCAATAAGACGAGCAAACTTGCGGGGGCGCCACGTGCGATAAAGAGCCTGATAACTCACAGAAGGTCTCCTTTACAGTTTACAGTTTACAGTTTACAGTTTACAGTTTACAGTTTACAGTTTACAGTGTTTACGAAGGCTACTGGTTCACAGTTCACGGTTGAGTGATGAGAGTCCGAGGTAACGAGGACGAAGTTCAATTCCCTTCTCCACGAAGTTGGAAAGGGGTTAGGGGTGAGGTTCAATTTGCTATACAACCATTACTTTCAACTTTCCAACCTTTAACTTTTTTAACTAGTAAAATGGTAACTACTCAGGCGTCTAATTTTTGGAGGTATTTAGGATTTTTTTAAATTGTTCGTAACTATTTATTTAGACACAAAGAAAAATAAAAACGTATAGAGATTTGCAGGTCTGGCAACTTTGTGCCTTTGTGCCTTTGCCCCTCTGTGCCTGAGTAG